>NZ_JBHUAF010000022.1:0-44336 GCF_042789895.1 Kitasatospora sp. NPDC056783 | reverse complement strand
CTGATCCACCCCGAAGGGCTTCACCGTTCGACTTGCATGTGTTAAGCACGCCGCCAGCGTTCGTCCTGAGCCAGGATCAAACTCTCCGTGAATGTTTACCCGACAGTGCTTAATGAAAAGCGCGGGTCCACACTCGCGTTGAGCGGCACGGCAACCACCGGAATAGGGCGGTCCCGCGCACTGCGTCCTCGCTAGTGTTTGTTTCAAAAGGAATCTCCAACCCCAGTCGCAATGACCGAGGCCGGGGATGTCAACATATCTGGCGTTGACTTTTGGCACGCTGTTGAGTTCTCAAGGAACGGACGCTTCCTTCGGACTGCCTTCCAGCAGGCCCTCCGGGCTTCGTTCTTTCGTGTTCCCAGCTTATCAGATGTTTTCCGCTCCGTTTCCGGGGCTTCGTTCATCCAACTCGCCGGTGTCTTCCGGGGCTTGACGCCCTGTCCGACGTTTCAAACTCTAGCCGATCCCCGCTCCGAAAAGCGAATCCGGCCGCAACCCAATAAAACGAGCACGCCGAATAAGCGCCAGGCCGCCACGCGAAAACGACGAAGCGACCCGGACCGAACCGGGAAGTGGTGTTTCAGAGGATTGGCCGCTCCGGGACCGTCCGCGCCGATGCGTGTCCGGTGCTCCCTGTCGAGCGACTAGAGAACAGTACTCCTCCGCCGGGCCCAAGCCAAACGGCCCGGGGAAGGCCGACCGCGCCAAGACGCGGCGTTCATCGTTTGTCTACCGCCGCCTCCCACCATCACTCCCATCGGACGCCACGGGGATCTCGTGGCCACCGACCGCACGAGCAGCACGAGCACAAGAGAGGGTTCACGGGGCATGAAGACCATGAAGACGATGAAGAAGGTCCGGCGACTGGCCGTCGGGACGGCGACCGCCGCGCTGGCGCTGACCGCGACGTTGGTCGGCGCGGGGAACGCGGCGGCCGACGGCTACCAGGAGGCCTGGATGAACGAACCGGGAATCCTCTACAAGAACCAGTGGCTCACCGCCGGCGACACCCAGCTGATCATGCAGGGCGACGGGAACCTGGTCCTGTACGTCACCGGCTCGAACGGCGTCACCACCGCCCCGTGGGCCACCCGCACGGCCGGCTGCGGCGACCGGGCGATCATGCAGGGCGACGGGAACTTCGTCGTCTACGGCGCCGGCAACAAGGTCTGCTGGACCAACAACGTCTTCAAGACCGGGCCCGGCGTGGCCTCCCTCCGCGTGCACAGCGGCGGCGGTCTCCACATCGAGCTGGGCCAGGGCAGCACCAACTTCTTCATGCACCAGCTCACCCTCCGGCTGGGCTCCTCGGACCCCTACTAAAGAGAGGCCCAAAGGAGAGGAAGCCCTCAGCCCCGCTCGGCGAGCCACCTGACGAGGTCGGCCACCGCCCAGCGCGGCCGGGCCGCGAGGCGCGTCGCCGCCGCTCGTAGCAGCACCGGCAGGTGGCCGCAGAGCGCGGCCACCTCCGCCACCGCGTCCGGCTCCTGCCGGACGCGTTCCGCGCCGACGATCCGGGCCAGCAGCTCGTAGGCGTCGTGAGGCTCCAGCGGTCCCACCGCCAGCCGCACGGCGTCCCCGGGCAGCGTGCCCGGTTCCGCTCCGGCGACCACCACCGCGCAACCCGCCGTGACGGGCAGCATCGGCCCGGGGTCCGCCACGCCGTCGAGCAGCACCAGCACCCGACGCCCGGCGAGCGCCTCCCGGTAGCGGGCGCCGAGTTCGTCGACGTCCGCGCCCGGCGCCGGCCGTTCCCCCAGCGCCCGCAGGAACCCGGCGAGCACCGCGCCCGTCCCGCCGCCGCCCGTGTACAGCTGTCCGTCCGGGAAGGCGTCCTGAACACTGTGCGCGACGTGTACCGCCAGCGCCGAGGCGCCGCTGCCCGCCGGCCCCGACAGCCCCAGTACCGGCGCACCGCCCGCCCGCAGCGCCCGCTCCGCCTCCCGCACCTGCGCCGCCCGCCCGACCAGGTCCGGGATGTCCGGCGGCAACTGTTGCGGCCTCGGCAGCCGCCGCAGGAGCACCGGTGCCTCGCCCCGCCTGATCCGCTCGGCCAGCTCGACCAGCGCCGGGGCGGGTTCCAGGCCCAGTTCCCCGTCCAGCCGCTCCCGCAGCGCCTCGTACCCCGCCAGAGCCTCCGCCGTCCGCCCGCAGCGGTGCAGCGCCAGCAGGTGCAGCCGGTGCACCTCCTCGTCCTGCGGGTGCGAGGCCGCCAGCCCGGCCAGCGGCTCCAGCGCCTCGGCGTGCCGGCCGAGCGCCAGGTCCAGGTCGAGCAGCGCCTTCACCGTCGCGAACCGCCCGGCCGCCAGCCGCTCCCGGACGCGCGCGGCGAACGCCCCGGGCACGCCGTCCAGCGCACGGGTCCCCTCCCAGGCCCCCAGCGCCCGTGCCAGCAGTTCGCGCGCCCGCTGCGGTTCCTGGTGACGCAGTGCGACGGCCTCCGTCACCTCGGCCTCGTGCCGGAAGAGGTCCACCGCCGTGCGCGGCACCTCCAGCCGGTATCCGCCGGACGCCCCGACCAGCAGCCCGGGTGCGCCCAGCGCACGTCGCAGCCGGTGGACGTGGGTGCCGATCTGCCCCACCGGATCCTTCGGCCAGCAGGTCTCGTCCGTCCCCCACAGGTCCTCGACCAGCCGATCCGTGGAAACCAGCTGCCCCGGCGGTATCAACAGCGCCGCGAGCACGGCCCGCTGCTGCGGTCGGCCGAGGTCGAGCTCCCGACCGTCGCACCGCGCCCGCAGCGGCCCCAGCAGGCTGAACACCAGGGCCACGGCCCACCCACTCCTCGAAGCCCGCCATCGGGTACACAATCCGTGACAGAGAATAGGCCGCCGGGGTACGGGGACCTCGCCGTCCGGACGGAAGTGGCGGGATCCCGGCGCAGAACGACTTTCGGGGACTGGCATGGGTGACATGGGGGGCACCGGACTGCGGTTCGGACTGCTGGGGCCGCTGCGGGCCTGGTACGGGGAGCGGGAACTGGAGTTGGGCAGACCGCAGCAGCGGGCCGTGCTCGCCGTGCTGCTGGACGCCGCCGGGCGGACGGTGGCCGTCCCGGTGCTGGTCGAGGGGGTGTGGGGCGGGGCCGCGCCGGCCGATCCGCGCAAGGCCGTCCAACTCGCCGTCTCCCGGCTGCGCAGCGCGTTCCGGCCGTACACCGGGGACGATCCCGACCGGATGCCGCTGGTCCGGATCGGCGACGGCTACGCGTTCAAGGCGGCCGGGGCCCGGCTGGACACGGCCGAGTGGGACGCCCTGCTCGCCGAAGCCGGACGGCTGCGCGAAGCGGACGCGCCGCCGCAGGAGGTCCGGGAGGTGCTGCGGCGCGCCCACCGGCTGTGGGTCGGCGAACCGCTGGCCGGGCTGCCCGGACCGCACGCCGAGGCCGTCCGCGCCCGCCTCACCGAGCAGCGGATCTCGGCCGACGAGACGGAACGGGAGCTGGACGCCGACCTCGGCGACCGCACCGACCTCACCGCGGCGATCGCCGCCTTCGCCCTGGAGCACCCCGGCCGCCCCCGGCTCACCGCCGTCCTGATGCGCGCCCTCTACCAGGCGGGCCGCAAGGCCGAGGCGCTCGCCGTGTACGAGGACGCCCGCGCCTGGCTCCCGCCCGGCAGGAGCGCCCCCGCCGACCTCCAGTTGCGCATCCTGCGCGAGGACGCCTCCCTGCTGCCCGCGCACGCCGCCACCGGCCCCACCGGCCCCACCGACGCCACCGCCACCGCCACCGCCACCGGCCGGCAGTCCCCCGACCAACTCCCCTCCGGCCTGACCGACTTCACCGGTCGCACCGAGGAGGTCGAGACCCTCGCCGACCAGCTCTCGGCGGCCGGCGGGCGCGCCGTCGTCGTCTCCGCCCTGGACGGCATGGGCGGCGTCGGCAAGACCACCCTCGCCGTGCACACCGCCCGGCTGGTCCGCGCCCGCTTCCCCGACGGGCAGCTCTTCGCCGACCTGCGCGGCGAGGACCGCACCCCGCCCGACCCGGGCACCGTCCTCGCCGGGTTCCTGCGCGCCCTCGGCGTCGACCCCGCGGACGTCCCACCGGACACCGGGGAGCGCAGCGCGCTCTACCGCTCCGCCCTGGCCGGCCGGCGCGTCCTGGTCGTCCTCGACAACGCCGCCACCCCCGGCCACGTCGAGCCGCTGCTGCCCGGCTCGGCCGGCTGCGCCGTCCTCGTCACCAGCCGCCACCGGCTGACCGGCCTCGCCGGAGCCCACCAGATGCGCCTGGACACCTTTCCCGCCGAGCACGCCCTCGAACTGCTCACCCGGATCGTCGGCGCCGAGCGCGTCGCCGCCGAACCCGCCGCCGCCGAGGAGGTCGTCCAGGCCTGCGGGCTGCTGCCGCTGGCGGTCCGGATCGTCGCCTCACGGCTCGCCGCCGACCCGGCCCTCACCCTCGCCGCCCTCGCCGAAGGGCTGCGCGACGAGCACCGGCTGGCCGAACTCAGCGACGGCGAACGCACTGTCGAAGCCACCTTCGCGCTCTCCTACCACCGACTCGATCCCGAACTCGCCCGAGCCTTCCGCCTGTTGGCGATGCCCGACGCGCCCGACATCCCGCTGTCCTGCGCCGCCGCCCTGCTCGACCGCACCGAGGCCGAGACCGACGACCTGCTCGAAACCCTGGTCGACCTCAACCTGCTGCACTCCCCCCGCTTCGGCCGCTACGGCTACCACGACCTCGTCCGCGCCTACGCCCGCGGCCGGCTCGCCGTCGAGGACGGCCCCGCCGGACGCACCGCCGCCCTCGACCGGCTGCTCGACTTCTGCCTCGCCACCGCCCGCAACGCCGACCGCGCCGCCCGCAAGGCCGACCAGGCCGAACTCAGCCTGCTCGGCGCCTCCGTCACGGCCCCGGGCCGGACCGTCGCGGACGGCTCCGAAGCCGTCCGCTGGATGCGCGACCAGGCCGACGTCCACGCCGCCGTCATCGCCCTCGCCTGTGCCGACCCGGCCCTGCCGCTCGACCGCGCCGCCGAACTCGCCGACCGGATGGGCGCCATCCTTCCCGAACGCACCCGGACCGGCGTCATCGTCGAGCTCGCCGGACACCTCGCCCGACAGGCCGCCTCCCGCGGCGAGCCCGGGCCGCTCGCCCTCGCCCGCTACCTGCGCGGCAGCATGCTCTGGCACATCAACCGCTACGCCGAGTCCGAGGAGGAGATCCGCCTGGCCGTCGCCCTGGCCGAACAGGACGAGCGCACCGAACGCGTCCTCGCCAAGGCCTTGATCACCCTCGGCAGCAACGCCCGGACGCACGGCCGCTACGCCGAGGCGGCCGAGCACGCCGGCCGCGCCGCCGACCTGTTCCACCGCCTCGACGCCCAGCGCGCCGAGGGCAGCGCGCTCGGCGAGTTCGCCTTCAGCGCTGCCCAGACCGGACGCCTCGACGAGGCCCGGGCCGCCGCCGAACGCAGCGCCCACCTGATGAGCCGCTCCGGCCCGGTCTCCGCCGCCACCGGCCGCTACTACCTCGCCCGGGTGCTGCGGCTGTGCGGCGACCCGGAGGAGGCGCTCGCCCACGCCGCCGCCGCCCGCGAGGAGTTCACCACCCTCCAGGTCACCGTCTTCGCCGCCGCGGCCGGCGACCTCGCCGCCCGCATCCACGCCGAGGCCGGGCGATGGCTGCTCGCCGTCGACGCCGCCGAGGCCGTCCTCCCGCTCGCCCGCCGCACCAGCGCCGCCCTGGAGGCCGCCCTGCTGCGCACCCTCGGCACCGCGCTCACGGGCCTCGGCCGGCCGCGCCAGGCCCGGGCCTGCCTGGCCGACTCCCTGGAGGTGTACGAGCGGCTGGGCCTCCGGGAGGAATCGGCGCAGGTCAGGGCGCTGCTGGAGCGGTAGACACGAGGTCGATGCCGGCCCCTCCCGTCTCAACGCCGCTGAGCGCCGTGAATCCGCAGGAAGGCGTCCACGCCGTCCGCCGCGATCCGCCCGGTCTCCCCGTCCGCCACCGGGAGCGCCCCCCAGAAGGAGCGCTCGGCGATGCCGTGGAAAGTCAGCAGCGTGAACCGCTCGGCGGCCAGCCCGGCGTCCTCGACCGTGAGCAGCCCGCGCTCGCCGAGCGCCTCGAAGTGCGCCGCGAGCTCACGCTGGGAGGCCACCGGCCCGGCTTCCAGCCAGGCTTCCAGGACGTCCGCCGGGATGTTGGCCACCTCGGCCCGGATCGCCCGGCCGAGCGCCCCGTGCTCACCGTGCTCACCGTGCTCACCGGCGGAGAGGACGACACGGGCCCGCTCGACGGCGAAGTCGATCAGCCCCTGGCGCAGGTCCACCACCCGAACGAGGTGCTTCGCCATCAACTCGCTGATCAGCTCGGCCAGTTCGGCCGAGTTCCGCAGAGCCACCGACAGGAAGAGGGTCTCCTTGTCGGGGAAGTGGTTGTAGACGGTCCGCTTGGACACCCCGGCCTCGGCCGCGATCGCGTCCATGCCGGCCCGGACGTACCCCTCGCGCCCGAACACCACCGCCGCGGCCCGCGTGATCGCCTCGCGCTTCTCCGGCCGTCCCGCTCCGCCCGTCGCCGCCACGGCCCTCTCCTTCTCCGTCGGCCCACCGGCCGACCCTCAAGTAAACTACTCGGTGTAGTTTATCCAGGCGCAGCGGACCCGGGCTTGCCACTGAACAGGCGTGCTCTATGCTGCGTACGACTTCTACACCCGTGTAGAGGCTAAGCGGAAGCGCCCCTCCCCGGCCGCGGCACGTCGAACCCCGCACCGGAACCGGCCGCCCCGAACCAGCGTCCAGAACTGGCAGCACCATGAGCGGACTTCCGGACAGCCGGACAGTCCGACTTGAGTGCAAAAGGACGTTCTGACCCAGGGACGACCGGACGACGAGCGGCACAGGCGCCACCGCGGCGCGCGGGACACGGGAACACCGGGGGTGAGGGCGTGGCGGGGCAGCGAGGACGGTCAGCCGACCAAGTAGCACGACGGCGGACGACGGACGGCGGACCCACCGGCCGCCCGCGCCCCCTGCGCCCCGGCCCCACGCTGCCCGCGGTCGTCGCCGTCGGACTGCCGGTCGTGGGCGCCGTGGTCGACGAACTCTCCGGCCCCGGCATGGGCTTGACCTTCGCGGTGAGCGCGGTGCTCGGCACCGGCCTGGCTGCGGCCCTGAGCGGCCGCAACGGCTGGTGGTGGGTGCTCACCGCCTCGCCGCTGGTCGTCCTGGGCGTGACGGCCGCCGTCGAGCTGGCCGCCCACCGCGACCGGTACCTGGGCAAGGGGCTGGCCACCGGCGCGGCGAAGTGGGTGGTGCACGGCTTTCCCGTGATGGCCGAGGCCGCCGCCGCGGCCGTCATCGTGATCGCGGTCCGGCTGGTCCGGGCGAGGAGGAGGCAGCATGGCTGACAACGCCGGGGACGCCCGCCGTACCAAGGCCCGCCGCCCCTCCCCCCTGCTGGTCGCGAGCCGGGTGGTGGCCTGCACCGTCGGGCTGGCGGTGTTCGCCGCCAGCGGGGTGGTCTGGTACGAGTACAAGCAGCTCACCGACGGGATGACCACCTCCAACGTCATCGCCGAGACCAAGAAGAACGCGCCCAAGCACCTGGACAACTCGGTCAACCTGTTGCTGATCGGCCTGGACAGCCGCAAGAACATGGACGGCACCGACCTCCCGCCCGAGTTCGTCCAGGACGAACTGCACGCCGGCCACAGCTCCGACATCGGCGGCTACAACACCAACTCCCTGATCCTGCTGCACATACCGGCGAACGGCGGCAAGGTGCAGGCCGTCTCGATCCCACGCGACGACTACGTCATGACCTACGGCGCCGACGGCAAGCAGGCCGGCATGCGCAAGATCAAGGAGGCGTACGGCGAGGCCAAGGACAAGGCCACGCCGGCCCTCCAGGCCAAGGGACTCAAGGGCGCGGACCTGGAGAAGGCCGGCCGCGACGCCGGGCGCGCGTCGACCATCCAGACCGTCCAGAAGTTCCTCGACCAGCCCATCGACCACATCGCCGAGGTCAACCTGATGGGCTTCTACGACATCGCCAAGGCCCTCCAGCCGATCGAGGTCTGCCTCACCCACGACACCAAGGACCCGGCCATGGAGGGCCAGGGCTCCGGGGCCGACTTCCACAAGGGCATCAACAAGCTCAACGCCTCACAGGCGCTCTCCTTCGTCCGTCAGCGCCACAACCTCGACGGCGGCGACGGCAACGACAGCGACTTCGCCCGCACCCACCGCCAGCAGGCCTTCATCTCCTCCGTCGTGCACAACCTGAAGCAGAAGGGCATCGTCGGCGACCTCGGCAAGATGCAGGAGCTGATGACCGTGGTGCAGAAGGACCTCGTCATCGACAACGAGTGGAACGTCCTGGACTTCGCCCAGCAGGCCCCCAACCTCACCGGCGGCAACGCGGAGTTCCGCACCCTCCCGGTCGCCGAGCTCAAGAGGGTCAACGGCCAGGACGTCAACATCGTCAGCCCGCCGCAGGTCCAGAAGATCGTCAAGCAGCTCTTCGGCTACGCGGACACCAGCCCCGTCCCGGCCCCGACCGACGAGAGCGCCGCCCCTGCGGCCCCCGCGTCCCCCGCAGCCCCCGCTCAGCCGGCCACGACCCCGCCCCCGGCCGCCGCCAAGCCCGTCACCGTGGACGTCTTCAACGCTTCCACGGCCGCCGGCGTCACCTCCGCCTCGGAGGCCAAGGCGCTGGTCGCGATGGGGTTCAAGGAGGGGAGGACCGGCCCGGCCGGCAGCAAGCAGAAGGCCACCACCGTCGTCTACGGCAAGGGCGCCAAGGAGGCCGCCGACCAGATCGCCGCCCGCTACGGCGTGACCGCCACCGAGTCCGCCGCCACCGGCGCCGAGCACGTCGTCGTCACCCTCGGCAGCACCTTCACCGGAGTCGCGGGCGACAAGCCCGCCGCCAGTGCCCCGCCCGCCCCGGACACCAACGTGGCCCAGCAGGGCCCCATGGTCGACGCGGAGTCCGACGGCGGCATCCCCTGCGTCTTCTGACCCGCATCCCGCCTGTTCCAGACCCGCCTCCGGCCTGCTTTCGATCCGTGCCTGCGCCGACCGCCCGGTGCCCCGCCGAACCCCGCGGGGCACCGGTCAGGACCACTCGAAGTACAGCGCGGGCCGCACCGGCCGCGGGCTGCCGGGCGCGAAGAGGAACACCAGGTTCACCGTCGGCCCGGACGGCTCCTCCAGTCGCGGACCCCGGATGCTCAAACCGAACCCGTTGATCCGCCGCCCCGCCGCCAGCCCCGCCCGGACCTCCCGGTACCAGACCTCCAGCGGCTCGGCCGGCAGCCCCCAGTACGCGGCCAGCTCACCCGACAGCCGGTAGGCGTCGTCCACCGTGGCGGCCGGGAAGGTCGCGCTGACCAGGTCGATCGCCTCCCCCTCGGCGGTGGCCAGCAGCTCCACCCGCCCGGTGAACCAGCGTCCGCCCGGCAGCGCGATGGTCGCGGCGACGGTGGGGATGCGCCAGCGGCGCCGGACGTTCCCGGGCCAGCCGACATCGCCGCGCAGGTGGCCGCCGCGGAGGTTCCAGGTGACGGCCGCCGACCGGACGGCTTCATCGTGGGACACGGAGGCTCCGAATCAGGGCGCGGTCGGGGACGGGGACTGGGTGGCCTGGTCCCGGAGTGTGAGTCGCAGGTTGTCGCCCCAGGCGAAACTGATCCTGACCGTCACAGGCTGGCCGTTGTTGACGGTCTCGTACCTGAGGCTGACGCCGACGAGTGGGCCGTTCGGAGTCAACAGCCGAACATCGGTCCCGCCGTCCTCCTCACCAAGCCGGACCCGGTCGCCCTTCGCCAGATCATCGAGCACGTTCCGGCGGAAGTCCTCGATCCTGTCGGACTTCAGACCGAACTGCCGGGCGAGCTCCAAGGCCGTCCGGTACCCCTTGTCGAGCGGCATCCCTGGATACCAGCCGATGAGTTCGTCGATGTTCTCGGCGTCGTCGTGGGTGGCCGCCACCATGAGCGCCATCCTGTCGGCATGAAAGCGTTGACCACCCGGCAGATCGATGTCCACCGGACCCAGGTTCGTGAAGTCGTGGCCGCTGTGCGGCTCCAGCTCGGCCCCGACATCGGCGCCTCGGTGCGAGTTCCGCAGATCCCAGTGGACCGGACGCGGTCGCTCGTTCACCAGGTAGCACCCACCGACGAGCAGCACCACCAGCAACGCCACCAGGAGCCGTCGACGGGCCTCCGATGTCACGGCAGCACCTCGTACTGGTCCGCCCGGTCGAGCAAGGGGGTGTCGATGAGCTTCTTCGCCTCCAGCGGATTCGCCAGGATCTGCTGGTACTTGGGCAGCATGTCCTTGCGGATCCAGTCCATCCGGTCGTTCGTGTCGGTCACGTACCGGTCGTCCCACCAGGTCGACCACTGGCCGCCGTAGTAGCCGTTGAAGGACTTGCCACCGGGTATCGGCGACTCGGTCATGCCCGACAGCACCTCGGAGAACAACTCTCCGACCGGACCGTGATGGCCCTCCACTTCCCCGTACGAGGTCGGCAGCACCTTGGTCTGCTCACGTTCCAGCAGGGCCGCGTTTCCCGCCGCCACCCGTTTGGGGTCGCCCGAGTCGATGTCCTTCCAGGCATCGACCAGTTCTTTCGGGTACTTGTCCGGCTTCTGCTGCCACAACGCCTCGATGCCCTCCACGCCGTACTGCTGGTACGCGGCGTGCATCGAGCCGACGTCGTCGAAGATGTCCTTCTGCATGTTCAGGAACTTGTTCTGGAACCACTGCACCTCGTCCGTGCCGAGGCCGCTCAGCAGCCCCGCCGGAGGAGGAAGGGTCAGCCCGCCGATGTCCGCGCCCTTGATGATCTCGTCGAGGTCGTGCAGTCCCCCGTACACCGGCGCCCCGGCCAGCTTGGCCATCCCGGCCCACTGGAAGTCCGGGTTCTCGTCCCACATCTTCTGGTACCAGGCGTAGACCTTCCGCACGGTCTCGTCGTTGAAGTCCAGGCCCTTATCCGGGTCCCACTTCGACGGGTCTATCCCGGCCCGTTTCAGGGCGAGTTGCTTGTAGTAGTCCTCCAGCGTCGGCACGCCGGGCAGGCCCTGGACCTTCCACGGCGCCGCGTCCAGGAACTGGTTGCGCTGGTCCGGCGTCAGCCCGCCCCACCAGGCTGCCCGGGCGGCCGGATCGGTGGGGATGGCGTCCCCCTCGACCGAGCCGGCGAGCCTGGTGGCCTCGCCGAGGTCCTTGGCGGCCGCTTGGACCGCGCCCACGAGTCCCGTCCGCCCCCAGCCGTCGAGGAGCTTGGACTCCCCCGCCAGTTTTCCGAGTTCGGCCGCGCACTTGGCGTCGGCCTGGGTGGCCGCCTGGACGGCGGCGGCGATGTCGGCGGTGAGGGTGACGGCGTAGGCGGACTCGGTCCGGTAGGAGTCCGCGGCTTCCTGGCGGAGCGCCGCGTTCTTCGGCAGCTGCTCCACCGGTGTCGGGGTCGCGGTGACCGTGCCGTTCGCGTCGACCGCGAGGCCGCGTCGGCTCGCCTCCGTCAGCGCGTACTGGAGTTCCTGCTGGGCGGTGATGACCGCCTGGACGAAGCCGGTCAGCACCCTTTCGACCGCCTGGAGTTCCAGCGCGGCCACCTGGAGCTGCAACTCCTGCTGGCCGAAGGAGTGCCGGGCGCCGGTCGCGGCCGGCCCCGTCCACGTCCCGAGCGGCCGCAGCACCGACTCCTCGATGTGCTGCCGCGCCTGGTCGAACGATTTGGCGACGGCCTGCCAGTCCTTGCCGGCTTCCGTCACCGGCTCCAGCTTCACGTCGCGCAGGCGCGCGAAGTCCACCACGGGAGCTCCCCCCTTCCCCTGTCGCCCTACTGGAACGCTCCGGCGTTCCCCTGCTCGGTCGTGCCGTAGTTGTCGGCCGCCTTGCGGAGCGATTCCTCGTCCGCCCCGAGCGCCGTGCGGATCTTCTCCACGCCCTGCGTCCAGGCGGTGACCACGGCGGCCAGTTGACCTGCCACCTGCCATCCCCCGAGGGCCGTCCCGGCCGCGCCCGAAGCCGTGCCGGCGGTCTGCACCGGCGCGGCCAGACCGGCGGCGATGGACGAGGCGTTGGCCGCCGCGGACCTCAACTGTTCCTGCGAGACCTCGAATCCGGTACCCGCCATCGGATCGCCCCCCAGTGCTCGATGCGGTGACCCGACCCTAACCGCGCCGTGCGGCTCGCCGCCGGGCTTTCTCGAACACGGGCGCGATCACGCGCGAATCCCCTGGCGATTTTCTCCGTACTATGTATAGTGTACTGCGTACGGGATAATCGTTACGGGTACCGACGAGAGGGTCCTTCCTTGCAGATCACCAAGACCGCCGTCTCCCTGACCGTCGAGGACGTCACCGCGTCCGCCGCCTTCCTCAAGCGGCACTTCGGCTACACCGAGGACATGTCCGCCGACGGCTTCGTCTCGGTCGTCCACCCCGGCGGCGGGGTGGCCGTCGCCTACCTGCGGCGCGGGCTCGACGTGCTGCCCGAGGAGCAGCGCCACCGCCTCGCGGACGGCGTGATCCTGGCGTTCGTCGTCGAGGACGTCGCCGCCGAGGAGCGGCGACTGCGCGAGGAAGGGGTCGCGATCACCCTGCCGCTGCGCGAGGAACCGTGGGGCGAGAAGCTCTTCCAGGTCACCGACCCGAACGGGGTGGCGATCGAACTGGTCGAGTGGGTCAAGCCCCAGCAGTAGGCGCGCAGAACGGCGCCCCCTCTCCCGACCGTCTGGAGAGGGGGCGCCGTTGTGCTTCGCCGGCGGCGGTCAGTCCACCGTCCAGGTGTCGTTGCCGCCGAGCAGGGCGGCGAGGTCGCCGGGCCCGCTCCGGCTGGTGGCCGCCGCCAGTTGATCGGCCATCAGCTCGTCGTAGACGGGACGCTCGACGCTGCGGAGCACACCGATCGGGGTGTGGTGGAGGGTGTCGGCGTCGGCGATGCGGGAGAGGGCGAAGGCGGTGGCGGGGCTGGCTGCGTGGGCGTCGTGGACCAGGACGTCCGCCTCGTTGTCCGCGGTGACGGGGGCGGTGATCAGTTCGCCGCCCGGGCCGCGGAAGACGCCGTTGGCCAGGTCGGCGCCGAAGCGGATGGGCCGGCCGTGGTCGAGCCGGATCAGCGCCTCGTCCCGGCTGCCCGGCTCCTTCAGGACCTCGAAGGCGCCGTCGTTGAAGATGTTGCAGTTCTGGTAGATCTCCACCAGGGCCGTGCCCCGGTGCCGGGCGGCCTCGCGCAGCACGGACTGGAGGTGCTGGCGGTCGGAGTCGATGGTGCGCGCCACGAAGGTGGCCTCGGCACCGATCGCCAGCGACAGCGGGTTGAACGGGGCGTCCAGGGAGCCCATCGGGGTGGACTTGGTGATCTTGCCGAGTTCGCTGGTCGGCGAGTACTGGCCCTTGGTGAGGCCGTAGATCCGGTTGTTGAACAGCAGAATCTTCAGATTGACGTTCCGCCGCAGGGCGTGGATCAGGTGGTTGCCTCCGATCGACAGCGCGTCGCCGTCCCCGGTCACCACCCACACGCTCAGGTCCTGGCGCGAGGAGGCCAGCCCGGTCGCGATCGCCGGCGCCCGGCCGTGGATCGAGTGCACCCCGTAGGTGTTCATGTAGTACGGGAACCGCGAGGAGCAGCCGATGCCGGAGACGAAGACGGTGTTCTCGCGCTTGATGCCGAGCTCGGGCATGAAGGACTGGACGGCGGCCAGGATCGCGTAGTCGCCGCAGCCGGGGCACCAGCGCACTTCCTGGTCGGTCTTGAAGTCCCTGGCGCTCTGCGGCCCTTCGGCCTTGGGGACGAGGCTCAGGGAGGGGAAGGCGTGCTCGCTCATCGGTGGTCCTCCTCGTCCAGGGTGCCGATCGCGGCCGACAGCACGTCCGCCAACTGGGCGGACTTGAAGGGCAGTCCGCGGACCTGGTTGTAGGACTCGGCGTCCACCAGGTACTTCGCCCGCAGCAGCAGGGCCAGCTGCCCCAGGTTCATCTCGGGCACGATGACCTTCTCGTAACTGCGCAGCACCGTACCCAGGTTGGCGGGGAACGGGTTGAGGTTGCGCAGGTGGGCCTGGGCGACCTCGCCGCCGTCGGCGCGCACCCGGCGCACCGCGGCGGTGATCGGCCCGTAGGTCGAGCCCCAGCCGAGCACCAGCACCCGGGCGTCGCCGCTCGGGTCGTCCACCTCCAGGGGCTTGACGGTGATGCCGTCGATCTTGGCCTGGCGGGTGCGGACCATGAAGTCGTGGTTGGCCGGGTCGTAGGAGATGTTGCCGGTGCCGTCCTGCTTCTCGATGCCGCCGATCCGGTGTTCGAGACCGGGCGTACCGGGTAGTGCCCAGGGCCGGGCCAGCGTTCGCGGGTCCCGCAGGTAGGGCCAGAAGGAGCCGTCCTCGCGGTTCGGTCCGGTCGCGAACTCCGGGTCGACCTGAGGAAGTTCATCGACGGCGGGGATGCGCCAGGGCTCCGAGCCGTTGGCCAGGTAGCCGTCGGAGAGCAGGAAGACCGGGGTGCGGTAGGTGACCGCGATCCGGGCCGCCTCCAGGGCCGCGTCGAAGCACTCGGCGGGCGTGGCCGGGGCGACGATCGGCACCGGCGCCTCGCCGTTGCGGCCGAACATCGCCTGGAGCAGGTCCGCCTGCTCGGTCTTGGTCGGCAGACCGGTGGACGGGCCTCCGCGCTGGATGTCCACGATCAGCAGCGGCAGTTCGAGCGACACCGCCAGCCCGATCGTCTCCGACTTCAGCGCGACCCCGGGCCCGGAAGTGGTCGTCACTCCCAGCGCCCCGCCGAACGAGGCGCCCAGCGCGGCCCCGATCCCGGCGATCTCGTCCTCCGCCTGGAAGGTGCGCACCCCGAAGTTCTTGTGCCGGCTCAGCTCGTGCAGGATGTCCGAGGCCGGGGTGATCGGGTACGAGCCCAGGTACAGCGGCAGGCCGCAGCGCTGCGCGGCGGCGATCAGCCCGTAGGACAGGGCGAGGTTGCCGGAGATGTTGCGGTAGCGCCCGGCCGGGAGCTTGGCCGGCGGCACCTCGTAGGAGACCGCGAAGGACTCGGTGGTCTCGCCGAAGTTCCAACCCGCCCGGAAGGCGCTGATGTTCGCCTCGGCGATCTGCGGCTTCTTGGCGAACTTGGTGCGCAGGAACGACTCCGTTCCCTGCGTCGGCCGGTGGTACATCCAGGACAGCAGGCCCAGGGCGAACATGTTCTTCGCCCGCTCCGCGTCCTTGCGGGCCAGGCCGCTGTCCTTGAGCGCTTCCAGGGTCAGCGTGGTCAGCGGCACCTTGTGCAGGTGGAAGGCGTCCAGCGAGCCGTCGCCGAGCGGATCCGCCGGGTAACCGACCTTGGCCAGGGCGCGCTTGGTGAACTCGTCGGTGTTGACGATGATCTCGGCGCCGCGCGGCAGGTCCGGCAGGTTCGCCTTCAGGGCCGCCGGGTTCATCGCGACCAGCACGTTCGGGGCGTCGCCCGGCGTCAGGATGTCGTGGTCCGCGAAGTGCAGTTGGAAGGACGAGACGCCCGGCAGCGTCCCGGCGGGTGCCCGGATCTCGGCCGGGAAGTTCGGCAGCGTCGACAGGTCGTTGCCGAAGGACGCCGTCTCCGAGGTGAACCGGTCACCGGTGAGCTGCATGCCGTCACCGGAGTCTCCGGCGAAGCGGATGATCACCCGATCGAGTCTGCGGATCGGCTTGCCGCCCTTCACCGGTGGGCCGCCCGGGGCGGCTGGACCGGCGGGCGCGGCCGTGCCGGGGCCGGCGTCGCCTCTCCCGCTCCGGGCCTCGTCGCCGTCCGAGCCGTCCACTGCCTCTGACTGATCGACCTGACTGGTCACTGCCGCGGACCTCCTCGTGGGCGCACCACCGCAGGCGCGGCCCCGTGCCCCGTCCGCTTGGTGCACCTCTCGCATCCTATGCGGGCTGACACGACGACGGCCGGAGCCACGGCAGATTTCACCGGCCCGCGACTGCACCGCACATGAATGTCAACACCCGCCCGGCGGAGATCATTCCGGCTCCGGAGGGCGGGCGCGAGGGCCCAGCGAACACATGGCCGAGATGCGCCCCCGCCCGTCACCCGGGAGCGCGGGCCGGCGCCCTCAGGAGTTGAGGTAGGTGAGCACCGCCAGCACCCGGCGGTGGTCCTCCGAACTCTGGGCCAGACCCAGCTTGAGGAAGATGTTGCTGACGTGCTTCTCCACCGCTCCGTCGGAGACCACCAACTGCTTGGCGACGGCGGCGTTGGTGCGGCCCTCCGCCATCAGTCCGAGCACCTCGCGCTCGCGCGGCGTGAGATTGGCCAGAACGTCGCCCTTGCGGCTGCGGCTGAAGAGCTGCTGCACCACCTCGGGGTCCAGCGCGGTACCGCCTTCGGCGACCCTGACCACCGCGTCGGCGAACTCGCGCACCTCGGCGACCCGGTCCTTGAGCAGGTAGCCGACGCCGCGGGTGGAGTCCGCCAGCAGCTCCGAGGCGTAACGTTCCTCCACGAACTGCGACAGCACCAGCACACCCAGCTGCGGGTAGCGGCCGCGCAGCTCGACGCAGGCGCGCAGGCCCTCGTCGGTGTGGGTCGGGGGCATCCGCACGTCGGAGACCACCACGTCCGGCAGGGCGTCGGCCGCGGCCAGCTCGTGGATCGTCTTCACGAGGGCGTCGCCGTCCCCGACCCCCGCGACGACCTCCAGGCCGCGGTCGGTGAGCAGCCGGGTCAGGCCCTCCCTCAGCAGTACGGAGTCCTCGGCGATGACGACGCGACGCATGGCGACCTTCCGGCAGGGGGTGCTGACGGGAGTCAGTCTCCCCCATCCCGGAGGTGCCGACAGCCGGGGCGCGGCCGCACCCCGGCCCCGGGAGGGACCGGGCCGGCCCCGGCTCACATGGTGCGGATCGCCACCGCGTCGCAGAGGCCCACCAGGGCCGTCTTCGCCGCGCAGTCCGGCAGCGGGGCGAGCAGCGCCCGGGCCTCCTCGGCCCGGCGCAGCGTCTCGGCGCGGGCGCGCTCCAGCGCGGGGTGGGCGCGCAGCAGGCGCAGCGCCTCGGCGTGCAGGTCGTCGTCGGCGAGGTCCCGGTCGAGCAGTTCGCGCAGCCGGGTGTCGTCCGGGTCGGACGGGTCGGCGGGCATCTGCCGGAGCAGCAGGGTCGGCAGGGTCGGCACGCCCTCGCGCAGGTCGGTGCCGGGGGTCTTGCCGGACTCGTGGCCGTCGCTGGCGATGTCGAGCACGTCGTCGGCCAGCTGGAAGGCGATGCCGATCCGCTCGCCGAACTCGCCGAGGGTGTCCACCAGGTCGCGCTCGGCACCGGCCATCAGCGCTCCTATCCGGCAGGAGACGGCGATCAGCGAGCCGGTCTTGCCCTCCAGGACGTCCAGGTAGTGCAGCAGCGGGTCCGTCTCCGGGCCGGGGCCGCGGGTCTCCAGGATCTGGCCGGTGACCAGCCGCTCGAAGGCCTCGGCCTGCATCCGCACGGCCTCCGGGCCGAGGTCGGCGAGCACCTGGGAGGCGCGGGAGAACAGGAAGTCGCCGGTGAGGATGGCGACCGAGTTGTCCCAGCGGGAGTTGGCGCTCGGGGCGCCCCGGCGCACCGGCGCCTCGTCCATGACGTCGTCGTGGTACAGCGTGGCCAGGTGGGTCAGCTCGACCACCACGGCGGCGGGCACCACGCCGGGCGCACCCGGGTCGCCGAACTGGGCGGCCAGCAGCAGGAGCAGCGGACGGAAGCGCTTGCCGCCGGCCTCGAGGAGGTGGCTGGCGGTGACGGTGATGAACGGGACGTCGCTCTTGACGGCCTCGCCGAGCGCCGCCTCCACCGCGTCCAGTCCGGCCTGGACGTCCCGGGTCAGGTCGCGGTCCTGCACGCTGAGCCCGAAGGGTTCCACGACGGTCACGAAGACCACTCCTCTGTCCCTGGTCGATCTAGCGGCCTGGTCCCTGAGTGCCGCCGCTGGCCATACAGGCAGGGTATCCGGTCGTGAGTGGATCACTGCACGGGCGTGCGGATCCTGTCATGATCGGGCTTGATGCCCTGGTCAGGACGGATGTACGGGTCGGACGGCGGTGGGGGCGAATTCGGCTGGAAATAAAGGCGGGAGAGCCCCCGGAGCTCCCCCCGTGCGGGCCCCCGACAAAGAGCCGTCCGGACCGCGCGAACGGAGCGCGGCCCGGACGGGTCCCCGATCTGGAGCCGTGGACACAAAGGCCGGAGGAAAGACCGGCCCGGGAATCGGCAAAAAGGTCAGCGCACGAACAGTGAGGCCTTGGATGCCAGGTCGAGGAAGTACTGCGGGAGCAGTCCGAGGCCCAGCGTGACCAGTACCCCCACCCCGATCGCGGTCGCCGTGAAGGCGCTCGGGATCGCCACCGTGGGGCCGCCCGGCTGCGGGTCCGAGAAGAACATCAGCACGATGACCCGGATGTAGAAGAACGCCGCCACCGCCGAGCTCAGCACACCGACGACCACCAGCGGGGTGGCCCCGCCGCTCGCCGCGGCCTGGAAGACCGCGAACTTCCCGGTGAAGCCCGAGGTCAGCGGAATCCCGGCGAAGGCCAGCAGGAACAGCGCGAACACCGCCGCCAGCAGCGGCGAGCGCCGTCCGAGCCCGGCCCAGCTGGACAGGTGGGTCGCCTCGCCCTTGGAGTCGCGCACCAGGGTGACCACGGCGAACGCGCCGAGCGTCACGAAGGAGTACGCCAGCAGGTAGAACAACACCGAGGAGATGCCCTGCTTGTTGACGGCGATCACGCCGGTCAGGATGAACCCGGCGTGCGCGATCGAGGAGTACGCCAGCAGGCGCTTGACGTCCTGCTGGGTCACCGCGAGGACCGCGCCGACCACCATGGTGAGGATCGCCACCCCCCACATCACCGGCCGCCAGTCCAGCCGCAGACCCGGGAAGGCCACGTAGAACAGCCGCAGGAAGGCGCCGAAGGCCGCGACCTTGGTGGCCGCCGCCATGAAGCCGGTCACCGGGGTCGGCGCGCCCTGGTAGACGTCCGGGGTCCAGGAGTGGAACGGCACCGCGGCGACCTTGAACAGCAGGCCGACCGCCAGCATCGCCAGGCCGGTGAGCACCAGCGCGTCGCTCTGGGTGGTGCTCAGCTGCGCCGGGGTGGTCATCGCCTTGCCGGAGATGACGTCGCCGATGTCGCCGAGCTTCACGCTGCCCGCGTAGCCGTACAGCAGCGCGGTGCCGAACAGGAAGAACGCCGAGGCGAAGGCGCCGAGCAGGAAGTACTTGACCGCCGCCTCCTGGGAGAGCAGCCGGCGGCGCCGGGCCAGCGCGCACAGCAGGTACAGCGGCAGCGAGAAGACCTCCAGCGCCACGAACATGGTCAGCAGGTCGTTGGCGGCGGGGAACAGCAGCATGCCGGCGACCGCGAACATGGTGAGCGGGAAGACCTCGCTGGTGGCGAAGCCGGCCCGGATCGCGGCCCGCTCCTGCTCGCCGCCGGGGGTGGCGGCGGCCTGGGCGGCGAAGGCGTCGGCGGGCAGGCCGCCGGCCTTGGGCTCCAGCTTCCGCTCGGCGTAGGTGAGCACCGCGACCACCGAGACCAGCAGGATCACGCCCTGGAGGAACAGCGCCGGGCCGTCCATCGCGACCGTCTCCATGGCCAGCAGGTCGATCCGGGTGAAGCCGTGGCTCCGCACGGCCAGCACCACCACCGCGACGAAGGCGCCGACCAGCCCGGCCAGGGCCAACGACACCTGGGTCCAGTGCCGGTACCGGCGGGGCACGAAGGCCTCGACCAGGACGCCGGCCACGGCGGCGGCGAACACCACGATCATCGGGGACAGTTGGCCGTACTCGATGTGCGGCGCCGGGATGCTGGCGGTGTTGCCGCCCGCGGCGGCGAGCATGGCGGTGGCGCTCACTTCCGCTCACCTCCTGAGGTGGCGGCGACCGGGTGGGCCGGCGCCGGATCGGTCTGGTGGACCTGCGAGAGCGTCGCGTTCACCGAGGGGTTGACCAGGTCGGTGAGCGGCTTGGGGTAGACGCCGAGCAGGATGGTCAGCGCCACCAGCGGGGTGACGACGGCGAGTTCGCGGGCCTTGAGGTCGGGCATCGTCCGCACCCCGTCCCGCACCGGGCCGGTCATGGTGCGCTGGTACAGCAGCAGGGCGTACAGCGCCGCCAGCACGATGCCGAAGGTGGCCACGACACCGATCGCCGGGTAGCGGGTGAAGGTGCCCACCAGCACCAGGAACTCGCTGACGAACGGGGCGAGGCCGGGCAGCGACAGGGTGGCCAGGCTGCCGATCAGGAACGTCCCGGCGAGCACCGGGGCGACCTTCTGCACGCCGCCGTAGTCGGCGATCAGCCGCGAACCGCGGCGCGAGATCAGGAAGCCGGCCACCAGCATCCAGGCCGCCGTGGACAGGCCGTGGTTGACCATGTAGAGGGTGGCACCGCTCTGGCCCTGGCTGGTCAGGGCGAAGATGCCCATGATGATGAAGCCGAAGTGCGAGATCGACGCGTACGCCACCAGGCGCTTGATGTCCTTCTGGCCGATCGCCAGCAGCGCGCCGTAGACGATCCCGATCAGCGCCAGGACCAGGATCGCCGGGGCGAAGGTCTTCGAGGCGTCCGGGAACAGTCCGAGGCAGAAGCGCAGCATCGCGAAGGTGCCGACCTTGTCCACCACGGCGGTGATCAGCACCGCGGTGCCGGCGGTGGACTCGCCCATCGCGTTCGGCAGCCAGGTGTGCAGCGGCCACAGCGGGGCCTTCACCGCGAACGCGAAGAAGAAGCCCAGGAACAGCGCCTTCTCGGCGGTGCCGCTCAGCTGGAGCCGGCCGTCGGCGATCGCCGAGGTGAGGGTCGGCAGGTCGAAGGTGCCGAAGCCCTGGTCCTGCGCGATCACGTACAGGCCGATCACGGCGGCCAGCATCACCAGGCCGCCGAGCAGGTTGTAGAGCAGGAACTTCACGGCCGCGTAGGAGCGCTGGCGTGCCGAATCGGGGCCGCCGGCCCGGTCGCCGAAGCCGCCGATCAGGAAGTACATCGGGATCAGCATGGCTTCGAAGAACACGTAGAACACGAAGAGGTCGACGGCGTAGAAGGAGACGATCACCATCGCCTCCACCGCCAGGATCAGGGCGAAGAAGCCCTGGGTCCGGCGCGCGTTCTCGAAGGTGCCGTCGGGCCCGGCGGCGCCCGGATCGGCGTCGTGCCAGGAGGCGAGGATCACCATCGGCACCAGCACCGCCGTGAGCAGGGCGAGGACGGCGCCGATGCCGTCGACCCCGAGCGAGAAGGTGATGCCGAAGGAGCGGATCCAGCTGTACGACTCGGTCAGCTGGAAGCGGTCGCCGTGCGGGTCGAACCGCGTCGCCACCACGGCGGCCAGCACCAGGGTGACGGCCGAGACGCCCAGCGCGACGGCCTTGGTGGTCCTGCGCCGGGTCTCGTTCGACCCGGCCGGCAGGGCGGCGGTCAGCACCGCGCCGGCCGCCGGGACGGCGCAGGTGACGGTCAGCAGCGCACTCATGGCCTGACCTCCCAATGCGATTCAGGACGAGTCATCAGACGGACCTCATCAGGAGAGTCATGGCGACCAGCACCAGCGTGCCGCCGAACATGGAGAGCGCGTACGAACGGACGAAGCCGTTCTGGACCCGCCGCAGCCGGCCGGAGAGACCGCCGATGGCGGCGGCCAGGCCGTTCACCGCGCCGTCCAGGCCGCGGCTGTCGAAGAACACCAGCGTCGCGGCGAGCGCCGAGCCCGGCCGCACCAGCACGGCGTGGTTGAAGTCGTCCTGCAGCAGGTCGCGACGGGCCGCCCGGGTGAGCGGGGAGCCGACCGGCGCCACCACCGGGACCGGCGAGCGCCCGTACATCAGGTACGCGAGGCCGACGCCGGCCAGCATGCAGGCCGTGGTCAGCCCGGTGACGGTCCACGCGCCGAGCGGCGAGTCGCCCTCGCTGTGGCCGGTGACCGGCTCCAGCCACTTCAGGAACCTGTCGTTGACGTCGAACAGCATGCCCGCGCCGGCCGAGCCGACGGCCAGGACCACCATCGGGATCAGCATGGTCTTCGGCGGGTCGTGGGGGTGCGGGAGGTTGCCCTCGGCGTCCGGCTGCCAGCGCTTCTCGCCGAAGAAGGTCAGCACCACCACGCGGGTCATGTAGAACGCGGTGACCGCCGCGCCGACCAGCGTGCACAGCCCGAGGATCCAGCCCTCGGTGCCGCCCTTGGCGAAGGCCGCCTCGATGATCCGGTCCTTGGAGTAGAAGCCGGACAGGAACGGGAAGCCGATGATGGCGAGGTAGCCGACGAAGAACGTGCCGAAGGTCCACGGCATGTACGTGCGCAGGCCCCCGTAGTGACGCATGTTCACCTCGTCGTTCATGCCGTGCATGACCGACCCGGCGCCGAGGAACAGCCCGGCCTTGAAGAAGCCGTGGGTCACCAGGTGCATGATCGCGAAGACGTAGCCGATCGGCCCCAGGCCCGCCGCCAGCACCATGTAGCCGATCTGCGACATGGTCGAGCCGGCCAGCGCCTTCTTGATGTCGTCCTTGGCACAACCGACGACCGCACCGAACAGCAGCGTGACCGCGCCGACCACCACCACGGCGGTCCGGGCGTCCGGCGCCAGGTCGAAGACCGCCGCGGAACGGGTGATCAGGTAGACCCCTGCGGTCACCATGGTGGCCGCGTGGATCAGGGCCGAGACCGGGGTCGGGCCCTCCATCGCGTCCCCGAGCCAGGACTGCAACGGCACCTGCGCCGACTTGCCGCAGGCCGCCAGCAGCAGCATCAGGCCGATCGCCGTCAGCTTGCCCTCGCTCGCCTCGTGCACGCCCCCGACCGTGCCCGCCGACCCGAGGACCGGGCCGAAGGCGAAGGAGCCGAACTCCGTGAACATCAGCATGATCGCGATGGACAGGCCCATGTCGCCGACCCGGTTGACGATGAAGGCCTTCTTGGCCGCCGTCGCCGCGCTCGGCTTGTGCTGCCAGAAGCCGATCAGGAGGTACGAGGCCAGGCCCACGCCCTCCCAGCCGAAGTACAGCAGCAGGTAGTTGTCGGCGACCACCAGCAGCAGCATGGCGGCCAGGAACAGGTTCAGGTACGCGAAGAAGCGGCGACGGCGCTCGTCGTGCGCCATGTAGCCGACCGAGTAGAGGTGGATCAGCGTGCCGACACCGGTGATCAGCAGGACGAAGGTCATCGACAGCTGGTCGAGCCGGAAGGAGATGTCGGCCTGGAAGCCGTTCACCGGGATCCAGCTGAACAGGTGCTTGGTGACCGCCCGGTGCTCGGCGTCACGGCCGAGCATGTCCGAGAACAGGACCAGGCCGAAGCCGAACGAGAGCGCCGCGAGCGCCGTGGCCAGCCAGTGGCCGTACCGGTCCAGCGCCCGGCCGCCGAGCAGCAGCAGGGCGGCGCCGGCCAGTGGAGCCGCCACCAGCAGCGGAATGAGAGAGTTCACCGAGGGCCTCCGCCTACAGCTTCATCAGGTTGCTGTCGTCGACCGAAGCGGAGTGCCTGGTCCGGAAGATGGAGACGATGATGGCGAGGCCGACCACGACCTCGGCCGCCGCGACCACCATCGTGAAGAACGCGATGATCTGGCCGTCCAAGGTCCCGTGCAGCCGGGAGAAGGTCACCAGGGCGAGGTTCGAGGCGTTCAGCATCAGCTCCACGCACATGAACAGCACGATCGCGTTGCGCCGCACCAGCACCCCGGCCGCGCCGATGGTGAACAACAGGGCCGCCAGGTAGAGGTAGTTGACCGGATTCACTCCGCGCCCTCCTCGTCGGCCGGGTGCTTCACGTGGTTCGCCGGCACCGGTTCACCGTTCACCGGGACGCGCCCGCGCCCGTTGTTCGCCGGGGCCCGCTCGCCGTTCGCCGGCACCGGCTCCAGCGACTTGCGCGGAGCGGCCACCGCCGGCCGCTCCGAGGACGGACGGCCCAGCCAGTCCGCCGTGGTGTTCTCCAGCTCCGCCATCCGCCGCAGCATCGCCTGGCTGACGTCCCGGACCTGACCGCGCTCGCGCAGCGTCGCCATCACCGAGTCCTCGGCGATCGTGCCGTCCGGCAGCAGCGCCGGGACGTCCACCGCGTTGTGCCGCGCGTACACGCCCGGCGCCGGCAGCGGCGGCACCTGGATGTTGTCCATGACCCGCTGCGCCGCCAGCTCTCGCTGGGTCTTGGGAGCCGTCACGTGCTCCCGGTGGGTCAGCACCATCGCACCGATCGCCGCCGTGATCAGCAGCGCGCCGGTGACCTCGAAGGCCCACACGTACCGGGTGAAGATCAGCCGGGCCAGGCCCGGCACGTTGCCCTCGGCGTTCGCCTCGGCCAGCCCGGTGAAGTGGTTCAGCTTCGCGTTGGCGATCCCGGCGATCAGCAGCACCCCGAAGCCCAGCCCGCACAGCGCCGCGGCGAACCGCTGGCCCTTCAGGTGCTCCTTCAGAGAATCCTCGCTGGTGACGCCGACCAGCATCACCACGAACAGGAAGAGCATCATGATCGCGCCGGTGTAGACCACGATCTGCACCACGCCCAGGAACACCGCGCCCTGGGCCATGTAACAGACCGCCAGCGCCAGCATGGTGGACGCCAGGCAGAGCGCGCTGTGCACGGCCTTGCGCATCGACACCATGCCGAGAGCGCCGCCGACCGCGATCACCGCGAGCACCCAGAACTGGACGGCCTCACCCGTGGAGGTCGTCCCGGTCGCTTCCGCCAGCCGCGCGATCACTGCCGCACCTCCTTCTCCCGGTCGGTGCGCTCCTGCTGGACCGTCCCCGGCGCCGCCGCGATGACCTCGCCCCGGTAGTAGGCGCCCTCGTCGGTGCCCGGGAAGATCTCGTGCGGGGTGTCGACCATGCCCTCGGACAGGCCCACCAGCAACTGCTCCTTGGTGAAGATCAGGTCCCGGCGGGAGGAGTCGGCCAGCTCGTACTCGTTGGTCATGGTCAGCGCCCTGGTCGGGCAGGCCTCGATGCACAGCCCGCACAGGATGCAGCGGGCGTAGTTGATCTGGTACACCGCGCCGTAGCGCTCTCCCGGGGAGTAGCGCTCCTCGTCCCGGTTGTCGGCGCCCTCCACGTAGATCGCGTCGGCCGGGCAGGCCCACGCGCACAGCTCGCAGCCGACGCACTTCTCCAGGCCGTCCGGGTGCCGGTTCAGCTGGTGGCGGCCGTGGAAGCGCGGAGCGGTGGGCTTCTTCTGCTCCGGGTACTGCTCGGTGAGCCGCTTCTTGAACATGGCCTTGAAGGTCACGCCGAAGCCGGCGGCCGGGCCGAGGATCGACGGGCGGTCGCCCCGCTCGGGGCGGTCCGTACGGTCGGACTGGTCGGACATCTCGGTTCAGCTCCCTTCGGAATGGTCGGCCCCGTTGAGGGCGTCCTGGAGTTGCTTCGGGGCGCGGCTGGGGCGGCGCGGCACCGGCGGGACCACCTGACCGGGCATCGGCGGGACCGGGTAACCGCCCGCCATCGGGTCGAACTCCTTCTCGGGTGGGGCCTCTTCGGGCTCCGGCTGCTTCTTCACGAAGTCCCGCAGCAGCGCCAGCAGCAGGATCACGCCGACCGGGGCGCCCACGTACAGCACCACCTCGCCGAAGCCGTAGCCCTCGTTGCGCAGCGCCCGCACGCTCGCGATCAGCACCAGCCACACCAGCGAGACCGGGATCAGCACCTTCCAGCCCAGCTTCATGAACTGGTCGTAGCGGAACCGGGGCAGCGTGCCGCGCAGCCAGATGAAGAAGAACAGCAGCAGCTGGATCTTCAGCGTGATCCAGAGCATCGGCCACCAGCCGTGGTTGGCGCCCTCCCAGAACGTCGACACCGGCCACGGGGCCCGCCAGCCGCCCAGGAAGAGGGTCGAGGCCACCGCCGAGACCGTCACCATGTTCACGTACTCGGCCAGCATGAACATCGCGAACTTCAGCGAGGAGTACTCGGTGTTGAAGCCGCCGACCAGCTCGCCCTCGGCCTCCGGCAGGTCGAACGGCGCCCGGTTGGTCTCGCCGACCATCGCGATGACGTAGACGATGAACGACACCGGCAGCAGGGCCGCGAACCAGGTCGGCTGCTGGTGCGCCACGATCTCCGAGGTC
This sequence comes from Kitasatospora sp. NPDC056783, assembly GCF_042789895.1. Lineage (NCBI taxonomy): Bacteria > Bacillati > Actinomycetota > Actinomycetes > Kitasatosporales > Streptomycetaceae > Kitasatospora > Kitasatospora sp. NPDC056783. Next base: position 18,307 of record NZ_JBHUAF010000022.1, on the reverse strand, counting down.
GACATCGAGCCGGAGTAGATGAACACCGCCGCGAAGGCCAGGCCCATCGCGATCTCGTAGCTGACCATCTGCGCGGCCGAGCGCAGCCCGCCCAGCAGCGGGTACGTCGAACCGGACGACCAGCCCGCCAGCACGATGCCGTAGATCCCGATCGAGGCCGTCGCCAGGATGTACAGCAGGGCCACCGGGAAGTCCGTCAGCTGGAGCGGCGTCCGGGTGCCGAAGATCGACACCTCGTTGGCGGCCGGGCCGAACGGGATCACCGCGAAGGCCATGAACGCGGGGATGGCGCAGACGATCGGGGCCAGGATGTAGACCACCTTGTCCGAGCCCTTGACCACCAGGTCTTCCTTCAGCGCCAGCTTCACGCCGTCCGCCAGCGACTGCAGCATGCCCCACGGGCCGTGCCGGTTGGGCCCGATGCGCAGCTGCATCCAGGCCACCACCTTGCGCTCCCAGACGATCGCGATCAGCACCGTCAGGACCAGGAAGGCGAAGCAGAACACCGCCTTCAGCAGCACCAGCCACCACGGGTCCTGCCCGAAGAAGTGGAGCGTCTCGTACGGCTGCGAAGTCATCGGTCCTCCCCTTCGCCCGCGGCTTCGTCCGCAGTGTCGGCTGGAGTGTCGGCTGGGGTGTCGGCGGCTTCGTCCGCGATGTCGGGGGCGGCCCCGGCCGTGGTCCCCGGCTCGGGCGCGGGTTCGGCCGTGGTTCCGAGTTCGGGCCCGGGCTCCGGCTCGGCCGCGGCGATCGAGACCAGGTGGCCGACGGTGGTGCCGAGCGCGCGGTGGGCGCCGCCCGGGGTGGAGTCGAGCGGGACCCAGACCGTGCGGTCCGGAACCGAGTCGGTGACCTCCAGCGGCAGGGTCAGCGAGCCGGCCGGGCCGGTCAGCCGCAGCGCGGCGGCCGCCTCGGCACCGATCTCCCTGGCCGTCTCCGCCGAGATCCGGGCCACCGCCCGGTGCCGGGTGCCCGCCAGGTGCGGATCCCCCTGCTGCAGCACGCCGTTGTCCAGCAGCAGGCGCCAGCCCGCCAGCACCGCCTGGCCCTCGGCCGGCCGGGGCAGCACCGCCGGGTGCTCGGCCGGATCGGCCGTGCGGTCGCCCTCCCAGGGGACGAACCGGTCCAGCTCCAGCCGGGCCGCCCGGACGTCCGGCAGGCCCAGCCGGTGGCCCAGGGCGTCCGCCAGCATGCTCAGCACCCGCAGGTCCGACTGGAGGTGGCGGCCCATCTGCTGGTCCGGCTTGAGCGCGGCCTCGAACATCCGCACCCGGCCCTCCCAGTCCAGGAAGGTGCCCGCCTTCTCCGCCACCGCCGCCACCGGCAGCACCACGTCCGCGTGCGCCGTCACCGCCGAGGGCCGCAGCTCCAGCGACACCAGGAACGGCACCGCCGCCAGCGCCTCGTCGGCCAGCGCCGGATCCGGCAGGTCGTCCGGGTCCACGCCGCCGACCAGCAGCGCGTCCAGCTCGCCCCGCACGGCCGCCGCCAGGATGCCGCCGGTGTCCCGGCCCGGCCGGGACGGCAGCTCGGCCCCGCCCCACACGGCGGCCGCCTCCGCCCGGGCCGCCGGAACGGCCACCGGACGGCCGCCGGGCAACAGGCCCGGCAGCGCGCCGGCCTCCACGGCCCCGCGCTCGCCCGCCCGGCGCGGCACCCAGGCGAGCTTCGCGCCGGTCGCGTGCGCCAGCCGCAGCACCGCCGTCAGCGCGCCCGGGACGGCGGCCAGCCGCTCACCCGCCAGGATCACCGCGCCCGGCGTGCGCAGCAGCTCGGCCGCCCGGCCCGCGTCGTCGTTCAGCGGCTCGTCCGCCGCCAGCGCCGCGAGCCACTCCGGCTCGGTGCCGGGCGCGGCCGGCAGCAGCGCACCGCGCAGCTTCGCCAGGCCCCGGGAGCCGTACGCGGCCACCGAGAACACCTTCAGACCCGCCGCCCGGGTCGCCTTGCGCAGCCGCAGGAAGACGATCGGCGACTCCTCCTCCGGCTCGAAGCCCGCCAGCAGCACCACCGGCGCCCGGTCGAGGTCCTCGTACGCCACCCCCGAGCCGTCCAGGTCGACGCCCCGGCCGGCCACCGCCGCGGCCAGGAAGTCGGCCTCCTCGCCGCTGTGCGGGCGGGCCCGGAAGTCCACGTCGTTGGTGCCCAGCACCACTCGCGCGAACTTCCCGTACGCGTAGGCGTCCTCGACCGTCACCCGGCCTCCGGCCAGCACCCCGGTCCGGGCCTCGCGCAGTCCTTCGGCCGCCCGGGCCAGCGCCTCCGGCCAGGAGGCCGGCACCAGCTCACCGTCCACCCGCACCAGCGGGGTGGTCAGCCGGTCCCGCAGCTGGGCGTAGCGGAAGGCGAAGCGGCCCTTGTCACAGTTCCACTCCTCGTTCACCGCCGGGTCCTCGCCGGCCAGCCGGCGCAGCACCTTGCCGCGCCGGTGGTCGGTGCGCTGCGCGCAGCCGGAGGCGCAGTGCTCGCACACGCTCGGCGAGGAGGTCAGGTCGAACGGGCGCGAGCGGAACCGGTACGCCGCCGAGGTCAGCGCCCCCACCGGGCAGATCTGGATGGTGTTCCCGGAGAAGTACGACTCGAAGTCGTCCCCCTCGCCGGTGCCGACCTGCTGCAGCGCCCCGCGCTCCACCAGGTCGATGAACGGGTCCCCGGCGATCTGCTGCGAGAAACGGGTGCAGCGCGCGCACAGCACGCAGCGCTCGCGGTCCAGCAGCACCTGGCTGCTGATCGGCACCGGCTTCTCGTAGGTGCGCTTCATGCCCTCGAAGCGGGAGTCGGCGGCGCCGTTGCTCATCGCCTGGTTCTGGAGCGGGCACTCACCACCCTTGTCGCAGACCGGGCAGTCCAGCGGGTGGTTGATCAGCAGCAGCTCCATCACGCCGCGCTGCGCCTTCTCGGCCACCGGTGAGCTGAGCTGGGTGCGCACCACCATGCCCTCGGCCACCGGGATGGTGCAGGAGGCGACCGGCTTGCGCTGGCCCTCGATCTCGACGATGCACTGGCGGCAGGCGCCGGCCGGGTCGAGCAGCGGGTGGTCGCAGAAGCGCGGGATCTGGGTGCCGATGGTCTCGGCGGCCCGGATCACCAACGTTCCCTTGGGGACCCGCACTTCGACGCCGTCGATGGTGAGCGTGACCAGTTCGACCGCGGTCTCGGAGGCGGTTGGCTCTGTGATCGTCACGCGTGCACCTCCCTTTCGGTGGCGGACTGGTGGCCGGGGCGGGGGCCGTCGGCCCAGACGGTGGAGGCGGCCGGGTCGAACGGGCAGCGGCGCTCGGCCAGGTGCTGCTCGTACTCGGCCCGGAAGTGCTGGAGCGAGGAGACGATCGGGCTGGCCGCGCCGTCGCCCAGGGCGCAGAAGGACTTGCCGTTGATGTTGTCGGCGATGTCGAGGAGCTTCTCCAGGTCCCCGTCGACGCCCTCGCCCGCCTCGATCCGCTTGAGCAGCTGGACCAGCCAGTAGGTGCCCTCGCGGCAGGGGGTGCACTTGCCGCAGGACTCGTGGGCGTAGAACTCCGTCCAGCGGGTGACCGCGCGCACCACGCAGGTGGTCTCGTCGAAGACCTGGAGCGCCTTGGTGCCGAGCATCGAGCCCGCCGCGCCGACGCCCTCGTAGTCCAGCGGGACGTCGAGGTGCTCGTCGGTGAACATCGGGGTGGAGGAGCCGCCCGGCGTCCAGAACTTCAGCCGGTGCCCGGCGCGGACACCGCCGCTGAGGTCGAGCAGCTGGCGCAGCGTGACGCCGAGCGGGGCCTCGTACTGGCCGGGGTTGGTGACGTGCCCGGAGAGCGAGTAGAGCGTGAAGCCGGGGGACTTCTCGGTGCCCAGGGCCTTGAACCACTCCTTGCCGCGGGCCAGGATCGGCGGCACCGAGGCGATCGACTCGACGTTGTTGACCACCGTCGGGCAGGCGTACAGGCCGGCGATCGCCGGGAACGGCGGCCGCAGCCTCGGCTGGCCCCGGCGGCCCTCCAGCGAGTCCAGCAGCGCCGTCTCCTCGCCGCAGATGTAGGCGCCGGCGCCGGCGTGCACGGTGATGTCGAGGTCGACGCCCGAGCCGAGGATGTTACGGCCCAGCAGCCCGGCGGCGTACGCCTCGGCGACGGCGGCGTGCAGCCGGCGCAGTACCGGGACGACCTCGCCGCGCAGGTAGATGAAGGCGTGGTCGCAGCGGATCGCGTAGGAGGCGATCACCATGCCCTCGATCAGCGCGTGCGGGTTGGCGAACAGCAGCGGGATGTCCTTGCAGGTGCCCGGCTCGGACTCGTCCGCGTTGACCACCAGGTAGTGCGGTTTGCCGTCGTTCTGCGGGATGAACTGCCACTTCATCCCCGTCGGGAAGCCGGCGCCGCCGCGGCCGCGCAGCCCCGAGTCCTTGACCAGGGCGATCACGTCGTCCGGCGGCATGGCGAGGGCCGCTTTGAGGCCCTCGTAGCCGTGGTGGCGCCGGTAGGTGTCGAGCGTCCAGGGGCGGGTGTCGTCCCAGGAGTCGGACAGCACCGGGGTGAGCAGCTTCTCGGCCGGCTCGGCAGAGGTCATCACGCCCCGCTCCCTTCGTGGCCGGCGCCCGTGGTGCCGTTGCCGGTGGCGCCATTGCCCGTGGCGCCGTTGCCCGTGGCGCCGTTGCCCGTGGCGCCGTTGCCCGTGGTGCCGTTGTCGGCCTGGCCGTTACCCTCGTGGCGGGGGGAGACCACCCTGGTGCCGGGGGTGCCGGGCAAGGCCTCGCCGCGGGCCAGCCGCAGGCCGGCCAGCGAGGGGGCGCCGCCGGCGCCGGACTCGTCGTTGGCGCCGGGGCGCTCGTCCGGGAAGCCGGCCAGGATCCGGGCGGTCTCCTTGAAGCCGCACAGCCGGGCGCCGCGGGTGGGCCTGACCTCGTGTCCGGCGCGCAGGTCGTCGACCAGCTGCCGGGCGCTCTCCGGGGTCTGGTTGTCGAAGAACTCCCAGTTGACCATCACCACGGGGGCGTAGTCACAGGCCGCGTTGCACTCGATGTGCTCGATCGAGACCTCGCCGTCCTCGGTGGTCTCGTTGTTGCGGATGCCCAGGTGCTCCTGGAGGTCGGCGAAGATCTGGTCGCCGCCGAGCACCGCGCACAGGGTGTTGGTGCAGACCCCGACGTGGTACTTCCCGGCGGGGCGGCGCCGGTACATGGTGTAGAAGGTCGCGACCGCGGTGACCTCGGCGGTGGTGAGGTCCAGTTGCTCGGCGCAGAAGCGGATCCCGGTCGGGCTGACGAAGCCCTCCTCGGCCTGCACCAGGTGGAGCAGCGGCAGCAGCGCCGAGCGGGACCGGGGGTAGCGGGCGATCAGCTCGGCGGCGTCGGCGGCCAGCCGGGCGCGCACCTCCTCGGGGTACGGTGCGGCCGGCAGTGCCGGCAGTCCGAGTTCGATGTTGGTCACCGGTCCACGCCTCCCATCACCGGGTCGATCCCGGCCACCGCGACGATCACGTCGGCCACCTGGCCGCCCTCGCACATCGCCGCCATCGTCTGCAGATTGGTGAACGACGGGTCCCTGAAGTGGACCCGGTACGGGCGCGTCCCGCCGTCGCTGACCACGTGCACGCCCAGCTCGCCCTTGGGCGACTCGATCGCCGTGTACGCCTGGCCGACCGGGACGCGGAAGCCCTCGGTGACCAGCTTGAAGTGGTGGATCAGGGCCTCCATCGAGGTGCCCATGATCTTGCGGATGTGGTCGAGGGAGTTGCCCATCCCGTCCGGACCGACGGCCAGTTGGGCGGGCCAGGCGATCTTCTTGTCCGCCACCATGACCGGGCCCGGCCGCAGCCGGTCCAGGCACTGCTCGACGATCCGCAGGGACTGCTTCATCTCCTCCAGCCGGATCAGGAAGCGGCCGTAGGAGTCGGCGCTGTCGGCGATCGCGACCTCGAAGTCGTAGTCCTCGTAACCGCAGTACGGGTCGCTCTTGCGCAGGTCGTGCGGCAGGCCGGTGGCCCGCAGGATCGGACCGGTGGCACCGAGGGCCAGACAGCCGGCCAGGTCCAGGAAACCGACGTCGACCAGCCGGGCCTTGAACACCGGGTTCCCGGTGGCGAGTTTGTCGTACTCGTGCATCCGGGAGCGGAAGACCTTGACCGCCTCGCGGATCTGGTCGACGGCGCCGGGCGGCAGGTCCTGGGCGAGGCCGCCGGGGCGCACGTACGCGTGGTTCATGCGCAGGCCGGTGACCAGCTCGAAGACGTCCAGGATCAGTTCGCGGTCCCGGAAGCCGTAGATCATCAGCGTGGTGGAGCCGATCTCCATGCCGCCGGTGGCCAGGCAGACCAGGTGCGAGGCGATCCGGTTGAGCTCCATCATCATCACGCGGATGACACTGGCCCGTTCCGGGACTTCGCCGGTGATGCCGAGCAGCTTCTCCACCGCCAGGCAGTAGGCCGTCTCGTTGAACAGCGGGGTCAGGTAGTCCATCCGGGTCACGAAGGTGGTGCCCTGGACCCAGCTGCGGAACTCCATGTTCTTCTCGATGCCGGTGTGGAGGTAGCCGATGCCGCAGCGGGCCTCCGTCACCGTCTCGCCGTCGATCTCCAGGATCAGCCGCAGCACCCCGTGGGTGGACGGGTGCTGGGGGCCCATGTTGACGATGATGCGTTCGTCGTCGGCCCGGCCGACCGCCTCGACCACCTCGCCCCAGTCGCCGCCGGTGACGGTGAAGACCCGGCCCTCGGTGGTGTCGCGGACGTCCGCCGCCTCGGTCTCGCCATAGTGCTGGGTGTTCATCAGCTGTACGACCTCCGCTGGTCGGGAGCCGGGATCTGGGCGCCCTTGTACTCGACGGGGATGCCTCCGAGCGGGTAGTCCTTGCGCTGCGGGTGACCCAGCCAGTCGTCCGGCATCATGATCCGGGTGAGCGCCGGGTGGCCCTCGAAGACCAGGCCGAAGAAGTCGTAGGCCTCGCGCTCGTGCCAGTCGTTGGTCGGGTAGACGCTCACCACGGACGGGATCCGCGGGTCGGCGTCCGGCGCGGTGACCTCCAACCGGATCAGCCGGCCGTGGGTGATCGAGCGCAGGTGGTAGACCGCGTGCAGTTCGCGGCCCTTGTCCCCGGGGTAGTGCACTCCGCTCACGCCGAGGCACAGTTCGAAGCGCAGCGCCGGGTCGTCGCGCAGGATCCGGACGGCCCTCAGCAGGTGGGCGCGGTCGATGTGGAAGGTGAGCTCTCCGCGGTCGACCACGGTCTTCTCGATCACCTCGACCGGGTCCAGGCCCTGCTCCTCCAGGGCGCCCTCCAGCTCGTCGGCGACCTCGTCGAACCAACCCCCGTAAGGGCGTTCGCTCGGACCGGGCAGCACGATCGGGGCGGCCAGGCCGCCGAAGCCGGAGGTGTCGCCGCTGCCCTTGGCCCCGAACATGCCCTGGCGGCGGCCGACCACCTCGACCGGGATCTCACGGGACGGCTGCTCGCGGCGGGTCTCGGGCACCTGCTCGTTCATCGCAGCTGCCCCCGCATCTCGCTGACCGGGGTGGCCTTGAGGGCGAGCGCCTCGCCCAGTTCCTCGGCCCGGCGCCTGTTCACGCCCAGTGGCTCGTGCTGGATCTTGTCGTGCAGCTTCAGGATGGCGTCCATCAGCATCTCCGGACGGGGCGGACAGCCGGGCAGGTAGATGTCCACCGGGACGATGTGGTCGACGCCCTGGACGATCGCGTAGTTGTTGAACATCCCGCCGGAAGAGGCGCAGACGCCCATCGAGATGACCCACTTGGGATTGGGCATCTGGTCGTACACCTGGCGCAGCACCGGGGCCATCTTCTGGCTCACCCGGCCCGCCACGATCATCAGATCCGCCTGCCGGGGGGAGCCCCGGAAGACCTCCATGCCGAACCGGGCCAGGTCGTAGCGACCGGCGCCGGTGGTCATCATCTCGATCGCGCAGCAGGCCAGACCGAAGGTGGCCGGGAAGAGTGACGCCTTGCGCACCCAGCCGGCGGCCGTCTCCACGGTCGTGAGCAGAAAGCCGCTCGGCAGCTTCTCCTCGATTCCCATCAGATCCCTCTCAATGCCCTCAAGTCGGCTGATACGTGGGCCGGTTCTGGCTTGTCCGCTCGTTCACAAGCGGGCGCGCAGCCGGCGGACGGGCGGCGTGGCCACCCCGCGCTCGGACCACCCCGCGCTCAGTCCCACTCCAGGCCGCCGCGACGCCACACGTAGGCGTACGCGACGAAGACGGTGGCGATGAACAGGAGCATCTCGACCAGCCCGAAGATCCCCAGGGCGTCGAAGGTCACCGCCCATGGGTAGAGGAAGACGATCTCGATGTCGAAGACGATGAAGAGCATCGCCGTCAGGTAGTACTTGATCGGGAACCGACCGCCGCCCACAGGCTGCGGGGTCGGTTCGATGCCGCACTCGTACGCCTCCAACTTGGCCCGGTTGTAGCGCTTCGGGCCGGTGAGTGAGGCCATCACGACGGAGCCGACCGCGAACGCCGCCGCGATGGCACCGAGTACGAGGATCGGCGCGTAGGCATTCATAGCCCCCGCTCCCTCCGTCCAGTCGTCCTTGACTGCAGATCGGAACCGGCAGGTCACCCTGCGGTGAACCCGCGTTCCAGTTCCCGAGATCCACCTCATGTGAGGCAGTTCACAAAGCCTGGAACGAGCGCATCCTATGCCCGTCCGCTTGTGATCTGCGACACGCAGTTCACCGCCATCTTTGTGATCTACGACACCATGTGAATGGTGCCGAACGCAGGCATGCCCAGATCTTTCAACGCAAAGCAGTCAAATGATCACAAGCAGTCGCATTTATCTGCGAAGCAGCTGGTCAGGGGCGCGTTCCTATATCAACTAGGCGACCGGCCAAGCAAATTTCCTGGCGTCATGTTGACGTGTTATAGCGGCTCACTCGCAGGGGTGGCGGGGGGTTGAACGCTCGCTTGACCCTTCGTTCACAAGCGCGCGAGCTCGGGGTGCGGTGGGGGTTCTCTCCCTCTCCCCCACCCGCCCGCACGCCTCCTCCTCCGCCCCCGCGCCGCCTCCGGCTGCCCCGTGCCGCAATGCCGTGTGGACGTACTCGTCCAGGTCGAAGGTGGTCACCACGATCACCTTGCACTGGTCGGCCGGCTGTCGGGTGACCTCCAGACCGTCGAGCTTCGGCGTTCTCCTTTAACGCGACATCTGTCGCATTAAAATGAGGACGAAAGGGCCGCCACCCCCCGGCCGGCCTCGACACGAGTGGAGCCGACCTTGCCCGAAGCCGCCCACCCCGAACCTGAGCCCCGCACCCCGGCCGTCTCCCGCCCCGGCGGCCGCAGCGCCCGGGTCCGGGCAGAGGTGGTCGCCGCCACGCTCGCCGAGGTCACCGAGCGCGGATACGACGGCCTCACCGTCGAGGCGGTCGCCTCCCGCTCCGGCACCCACAAGGCGACGCTCTACCGACGGTGGGGCGGGGTGGACGGCCTGGTCGCCGATGCTCTGGCGGCCTCCGCCGACCAACCCTGGCCGGTACCCGACGCCGGAGATCTCCAGCAGGACCTCCGCCTGATCACCCAGGAGGTCTTCACCGCCTTCACCGACCCGGAGCTCGGCCCGACGCCGACCGCGCTGATCTCCGCCGCCCAGCGCTCGGACACCGGAGCTGCCGCCCTGCGCTCCTTCTTCGCGGCCCGCCACCGCCAGGCCGCCGAGGTGGTCGAACGGGCCGTCACCCGGGGCGAGTTGTCCGTCGGAACGGACGGTGCCGAGGTGATCCGGGCCGCCACCGCACCGCTCTACTACCGGCTGTTCGTCTCCGGCGAGCCGCTGGACGCCCGCACCGCCCAGCGGGCAGCCGACGCCGCCGCCCTGGCCGCCCGAGCCGGGCTCTTCACGCCCACCTCGACTCCCCCGGAGCAGAACTGACGAATCGTCACGACACCACCGGTCCGAGGAACCACAGCCGCCCCACCCCCTACCGCATCCCCAACCGGACGTGGATGATTCCTCCATGACAACCCCGCCGTCCACCACCCCTCGGAAGGCCCGTCCCGTGAAGCGCACGCACTGGGCGCTGGTCGCCGCCGCCACCGTCCTCCCGCTCGTGGCGAGCACCGGCACCGCCATCGCGGACACCCCCGCGGCCGCCGCTCCCGCCGCCGGCTGCACCTACACACCGGCCGTCCCGGCGGACAACTTCAAGGGCATCCCGGTCTTCAACGCCAAGAAGGCGGCGAAGCCCTACAGCGCGACCTTGCGGACCAGCCAGGGCCAGATCACCTTCGAGGCGCTGACGGACAAGGCGCCGTGCACCACCTTCTCGTTCCGATTCCTCGCCGAGCACGACTACTTCGACCGCAGCCACTGCCACCGCCTCACCACCCAGCGGATCTACGTCCTCCAGTGCGGCGACCCGACCGGCACCGGCAGCGGCGGGCCCGGCTACTCATTCCCGGACGAGAACCTGACCGGCGCCACGTACCCGGCCGGCACCGTGGCCATGGCCAACGCCGGCCCCAACACCAACGGCAGCCAGTTCTTCTTCGTCTGGAAGGACACCAAGCTCTCCCCCGCCTACACCCCGTTCGGCCGGGTCACCGCCGGTCTGGACGTCCTCCAGAAGATCGCCGCCGGGGGCGAGGACGACCAGAACAACCCGGGCGACGGCTTCCCCACCCTCCCGGTGAACATCCGCAACGTGAAGATCAGCGCCCGCTGACCCGGGCGGGCCGGACAGCCCCGGCCCGCCACCACCGGCCGGCGCCCCCACCACCCGCGCTCCCGTACGGTGGCAGCACCAACGACGCCACACGGGAGCAGGAGCGACACCGCATGGACAGCCGGATCTGGGAGAGCGTCGACCACCTGGTCGCATGGCTGGACGAGCAGGGCACCCAGTCACCCCAGGAGGAGCGCCTGTTGCGCATCCTCAAGCTCTCCGAGGAGGTCGGCGAGGTCGGTGCGGCGGTGATCGGCGCCACCGGCCAGAACCCGCGCAAGGGCGTCACCCATACCTGGGAGGACGTCCAGCACGAGCTCTGCGATGTCGTCTTCTCCGCCCTCGTCGCCCTGCGGACCCTCACCCCCGACGCGGCCCGGGTCTTCGCCGAGCGCCTCGCCTACGTCGAACAGCGCTCCGCCGCCTCCCGCCAGGACCCCACGGGGCAGCAGCAGGAGGCAGCCGCGAAGGGGACGGCGACGCCGGAGACGATGTCGCCGGAGACGGCATCTCCAGAGTCGGACTAGGCGTTCGGCGCGACCTTGGCAAGGCCGTTGATCACGCGGTCCATCGCGTCGCCGCCCTGCGGGTCGGTGAGGTTGGCGAGCAGCTTCAGGGTGAAGCGCATCAGCATCGGGTGGGTGAGACCTCGCTGGGTGGCGAGCTGCATCACCTTGGGGTTGCCGATGAGCTTCACGAAGGCGCGGCCCAGGGTGTAGTAGCCGCCGTACACGTCCTTGAGGATGCGCGGGTAGGCCTGGAGGGCGCGCTCACGACCGGCGTCGGTGACCCGGGCGAGGGCCTGCACGATGACACCGGCGGCGATCTGGCCGGATTCCATCGCGTAGGCGATGCCCTCGCCGTTGAACGGGTTGACCATGCCGCCCGCGTCGCCGACGAGCAGCAGGCCGCGGGTGTAGTGCGGCTGCCGGTTGAAGGCCATCGGCAGTGCGGCGCCCCGGATCGGCTCGGTCATGTTCTCGGGGGTGTAGCCCCACTCCTCCGGCATGTTGGCGCACCAGGCCTTGAGCACCTCGCGCCAGTCCAGCTCGCCGAACGCCGGCGAGGAGTTGAGGATGCCGAGGCCGACGTTGGAGGTGCCGTCTCCCATGCCGAAGACCCAGCCGTACCCGGGAAGCAGCTTGCGCTGGCCCTCGCGGGTGTCCCACAGCTCCAGCCAGGACTCCAGGTAGTCGTCGTCGTGGCGCGGCGAGGTGAAGTACGTGCGGTAGGCGACGCCCATCGGGCGGTCCTCGCGCCGGTGCAGGCCCATGGCGAGCGAGAGCCGGGTGGAGTTGCCGTCGGCGGCGACCACCAGCGGGGCGCGGAAGGTGACCGGCCGCTTCTCCTCGCCGAGCTTGGCGGTGACACCGACGATCCGGCCGGTGCGCTCGTCCAGGACCGGACCGCTGACGTTGCAACGCTCGTAGAGCCGGGCGCCCGCCTTCTCGGCCTGACGCGCCAGCAGCTCGTCGAAGTCGGCGCGCTTGCGCACCAGACCGTAGTCGGGGAAGGAGGACAGCTCCGGCCAGTCCAGTTCCAGTCGGACGCCGCCGCCGATGATGCGCAGGCCCTTGTTGTGCAGCCAGCCGTTCTCGGTGGAGACGTCGATGCCCATGTCCACCAGCTGCTTGGTGGCGCGCGGGGTCAGGCCGTCGCCGCACACCTTCTCGCGCGGGAAGGCGGTCTTCTCCAGCAGCAGCACGTCCAGCCCGGCCTGGGCCAGGTAGTACGCGGTGGCGGAGCCGGCCGGGCCCGCACCGACCACGATGACGTCGGCCGTGCTCTCCACGGGGCTGTCCGGCTTCGTCAGATCGGCTGCGGTCTCGGACACCTGGACACACTCCTGGAACTGCGGCGGGGGGCGGATTCGTCTCCGGCAGTCTAGTTCCGCTCACTTCACCGGATGGGCACCCGCCCCCGACCGGGCATCCCGGCCCCCGCCCCCTGACCACGTTCTCCCGGCACCGGTCCCATCGGAGCCCGGTGCCGGCCGAGGACGGCTACGCGACCTTGTACGCCCGGTGCAGCGCGACGATCCCGCCGGTCAGGTTCCGCCAGGCGGCCTTCGACCAGCCGGCCTCCTGGAGCTTGGCGGCCAGCCCCGGCTGGTCCGGCCAGGCCCGGATGGACTCGGCGAGGTAGACGTACGCCTCCGGGTTGCTGCTGACGGCGGTGGCCACCGGCGGCAGCGCGCGCATCAGGTACTCGGTGTAGACCGTCCGGAACGGCGTCCAGGTCGGGGTGGAGAACTCGCAGATCACCAGCTTGCCGCCGGGCTTGGTGACCCGCAGCAGCTCGCTCAGCGCCGCGTCGGTGTCCTGGACGTTGCGCAGCGCGAAGGAGATCGTCACCGAGTCGAAGGTGTCGTCCGCGAACGGCAGCCGGGTGGCGTCGCCGGCGGTGAGCGCCAGCTCGGGGTGGCGGCGCTTGCCCTCGGTGAGCATGCCGACGGAGAAGTCGCACGGGACGACCGTCGCCCCGGCCTCCGCGAAGGGCAGCGAGGAGGTGCCGGTGCCGGCCCCGAGGTCGAGCACGAGGTCCCCCGGTCCGGCGGCCACCGCCTCGGCCACCGCCCGGCGCCAGGCGCGGGCCTGGCCGAGGGAGAGCACGTCGTTGGTGCGGTCGTACTTGGCCGCGACGTCGTCGAACATGGCGGCGACTTCGTGCGGCTGCTTGTCCAGAGAGGCTCGGGTCACGCCCCCATTGTTCACCCTCGCACGGACGCCCCGGCCAACGGGGCACGCCAACCCCGACCGCACCCTGACCTCACGCCCCGACCGCACAGCCCGACCGCACCCCGACCAAGCCCCGGGCCACGCCCACCAGCCGCACCCGCACGGCGCGGCCCCCACAGCGCGGCCCCGGCGGCACCCACCGGCGGCACCTTTCAGTGCTGGGCGCGCCGCCCGCCCGCCCGGCGCTTACGGCGGGACCGCTTGCCGTGCGTTATCGCCGGCATCCCGTCCGCCAGCGCCCCCGTCGCCAGGGCGATGTTCGCGGCCAGCTTCCCCTGCCCGCTGCGGACCGCGAGGGCCTTGTGGTGCCGCCGGATGCGCAGCACGCAGATCACGAAGAGCACGACGGCCACCGGCACGCTGAACCTGGCCAGGCCCACGCCGACCGGCTGCGGGTAGGTGTCGCCGCAGATCCGCACCGCGTTCGGGTCGTCGGCGGCGTGCTCCAGGCAGACCGCGTCGCCGACCTTGACGTGGTCCGAGAGCGGCAGCGCGGCCGCGGTGCGCGGCTGGCCCCCGGCCCGGTAGCTGACGGCGCTGTAGGTTCCGCCGCCGGTCGGGAGCTGGGTGACGACCCCCTCGGTTCTCACCGGGTGTGCCGCGATCCGGTCGGCCTGGTCGGCCTGGCGCCAACCCAGCAGGCACATGCCGACGGCCAGCACGGCGCTGAGCACGGCGGCGAGGTACCAACCACGGCCCATCCGCGGGGTGCGCGGCGGGGGAACGGTCGCGGTTCGCATGGTTCCTGTCCTGGCTTGCCGTCGGGACCGGGGACACGGCCCCGCCGCCCGCGGGGCACGGGCGGTGGTGTGGTGAGGGTACGGAGTGAGCTGTCCGGGATCGTATCCGCTGGCGGCCCCTCAGGTCACGACGAAGGCACAATCACTCTCCGGAACCGGCCTCGGACTTCGACCGCACACGAAGGAAGTCCCGTGCACCGCAAGGGAATCCGGCTACCGGCGAGTAAGTCGCACGCGCCGTGGCAGTGGCTTCACCGCCGCCGGTACACCAACCGCCCGCCCAGCACGGTGGCCAGGCACCCGCCCGCCGCCGGCACCGCGCTCCCGCCACCGGCAGCCCCGGCAGCCCCGGCGTTCCCGTCCCCCGCACTCACACCCACACCCACACCCCCGACCCCGCGAACCGCGAACACCGCGAAGTCCGCCCGCCCACCGGCCGCCACCCGCCCGTACACGGCCTCCGCGAACGGCAGGACGGCCAGCGGGTCCAGCGGCCCCTCAGTACCCGCAGGCCCCGCGGCACCCGGCAGCCCCACGACCCCCGAGCGCGCCACCGCCGTCCGCACCGAGGCCCGTTCGAAGGGCCCGGCCACCGCCGTCACCCCGTACCCGAGCATCCGCTGCAGCCCCCGCCGCGCGCTGGCCCCGCACCGCGTCTCGTCCGTGGACCCGGCCAGCCCGCCCGCCACCGGCTCGACACCGATCTCCTCCCGGGGGTCCGGGTGGTACGCCCGTTCCAGCAGCCAGTGCCCGTACGGATTGCGCAGCCCCGGGGCGAGCACGGCCGTGCCCCAGTCCCGCACCCGCGCGCCCGGGTGCGCGGCCGCCAGCTCCGCGTACGGCCCGACCGCCTCGATCAGCTCGCCACGCACCACCACCGCCCCGTCCACGATGGACGGGGCGGTGGGACCGGCCGGGTCGGGCAGCACGAACGCCGCCCGGTGCAGGGTCAGCACGGGACTCAGTTGTCCAGGATCTTCAGCTCCGGGTGCGCGGTGCCGCCCTCGATCGCCGTGGAGGAGATGTGCGAGGACACCCGCGCGTCGACCGGGTCGTCGGCCGGGTCGTCCAGCACCCGCAGGTGCTCGTACGTGGTCGAGCGCTGCGCCGGGACGCGGTCGGCGGCCCGGATCAGGTGGATCAGCTCGGTGAGGTTGGAGCGGTGCTTGGCGCCCGCCGCCGAGACGACGTTCTCCTCCAGCATCACGGAGCCGAGGTCGTCCGCGCCGTAGTGCAGCGACAGCTGGCCCGCCTCCTTGCCGGTGGTGAGCCAGGAGCCCTGGATGTGGGCGACGTTGTCGAGGAACAGGCGGGCGATCGCGATCATCCGCAGGTACTCGAAGACGGTGGCCTGGGTCGAGCCCTTCAGGTGGTTGTTCTGCGGCTGGTAGGTGTACGGGATGAAGGCCCGGAAGCCGCCGGTGCGGTCCTGGACGTCGCGGATCATCCGCAGGTGCTCGATCCGCTCGGCGTTGGTCTCGCCGGTGCCCATCAGCATGGTGGAGGTGGACTCGACGCCGAGGCCGTGGGCGATCTCCATGATCTCCAGCCAGCGCTCGCCCGACTCCTTCAGCGGGGCGATCGCCTTGCGCGGCCGCTCCGGCAGCAGCTCGGCGCCGGCGCCCGCGAAGGAGTCCAGGCCCGCCTTGTGGATCCGGGTGATCGCCTCCTCGACGGAGACGCCCGAGATCCGGGACATGTGCTCGACCTCGGAGGCGCCCAGCGAGTGGATCACCAGCTGCGGGAAGTCGGCCTTGATCGCCGAGAACGCGCGCTCGTAGTACTCCACGCCGTAGTCCGGGTGGTGGCCGCCCTGGAACATGATCTGGGTGCCGCCCAGCTCGACCGTCTCCGCGCAGCGGCGCAGGATCTCGTCGAGTTCGCGGGACCAGCCCTTGTCGCTCTTCGGCGGCACGTAGAAGGCGCAGAACTTGCACGCCGTCACGCAGACGTTGGTGTAGTTGATGTTGCGCTCGATGATGTACGTCGCGATGTGCTCGGTACCCGCGTAGCGGCGGCGGCGCACCGCGTCGGCGGCGGAGCCGAGCGCGTGCAGCGGCGCCGAGCGGTAGAGCTCCAGCGCCTCCTCCGGGGTGATCCGGCCGCCGGCGGCGGCCCGGTCGAGCACGGCCTTCAGGTCGGTGCTGGACGCATCGAGGGTGGTCGCTGCGAGCTCGGTCACCTGGCGGCCTTCTCTCTCTCAAGTGCTACTGGGGTACGGCCGAACCAGCCTACGCCAGCACATTCCGCCGCCTGCTCCAGCCCGCTGAACTGCGGCCGGACCACGCCGGCCCCCACCACGCCGGCCCCGCCGCACCGAGCCCCACCGCACCAGGCCCGGCCGCACCGAGCGCCGCCGGGCCCACCGCGCCGGGCCCGGCCGGCCCACCCCGCCGAGCGGTGGATCCGGCCGGGCCCCGGCTCCTGGTCCCTACTGCCCCACCGGCAGCGCCACCGGCTCCAGCAGCCGCACCGCCACGTCCGGAGCGAACCCGCTGTCGTGCGCGACCCGCCGGGCGAACTCCGCGACGCCGTCCAGCTGCCGCTCGCCGAGCGAGAAGTCGAGCGCCTCGCTGAAGTACCGCTCCAGCACGTCCGCCCCGAAGGTCTCCCAGCGGGCGGCCTGCTCGGCGACCTTGGCGGCCTCCACCAGCGACAGGTCGCGGGACTCCAGGAAGGCCCGGTGCACCGCGGCGGTCAGCTCCGGGGCCCGTTCGGCGAACTCGCGCCGCACCGCCCAGACCGCGAAGACGAACGGCAGGCCGGTCCACTCCTTCCACATCTCGCCGAGGTCGTGGACGGTCAGTCCGAGGTCGGCGGCCTGACCGAGGTAGGCGCGCAGCGCCGGGTCGCCGATCAGGACGGCGGCGTCCGCCTCGGCGAGCATCGCGCTGAGGTCCGGCGGGCAGCTGAAGTAGTCCGGGCGCACGCCCTCGCGCTCCTCCAGGAGCAGCCTGGCGAGCCGGACGGAGGTGCGGCTGGTGGAGCCGAGGGCGACCCGGCGGCCGTCGAGGTCGGCGAGCGGCACCTTGCTCACGATCAGGCAGGACATCACCGGGCCGTCGCTGCCGACCGCGATGTCCGGAAGGACCAGCAGGTCGTCCGCGTTGCGCAGGTACTCCACGCAGGTGATCGGACCGATGTCCAGGGCCCCGTCGACGAGCTGGTCGCTCAGCTTCTCCGGGGTGTCCTTGGTGAGGTCCAGATCGAGCAGGTTGCCGGTCCTGGCGAGCCCCCAGTAGAGGGGAACGCAGTTCAGGAACTGGATGTGGCCGACCCGCGGCCTGGCCGGGGTGTCCGTCGGCCTGGCCGGGGTGTCCGTCGAGCCGTCCGGACCGTGCTCCTGGGGCTCCCGCGTCCGCGCGTCCGGTGTTGGTGCTTCCGGTGCTGCCACTGCGCCGCTCCCTTGCTGTTCGTGCCTCCCCGCAGCGTATGCCCGCTGTCCGCGGCGGCTCGCACCGGCCGTCCGGACACGCCCGTTCAGGCTCCCCGGAGGGGTCTTTCCACGCCCGCTCCCGCCCTTGCGACACGCCTTACGACACGCGCCTTCCACACCGCAAATGACCTCTGGTCGTCACAGCGGCCGCATGCTAGCGTTGCCCTCAGTTGCAGTTTGATTCCCCTTGCAGTACTTGAAGCCTGCGGAGCATGTAACCGCAGGCTTTTTGTAGTTTTTCAGCAATATCGAAAAATTTCGGACTCGTCCGGAGGCAGGGCGATCAGCGCAGCGGACCGGGTGTCACACGGTGTGGCCCCCGACACGCATCGCAAGGAGAACGGCATGGCTCAGGGAACCGTCAAGTGGTTCAACGCTGAGAAGGGCTTCGGCTTCATCGCCCAGGAGGGCGGCGGCCCCGACGTCTTCGTTCACTACTCCGCCATCAACGCGAACGGCTTCCGTTCGCTGGAGGAGAACCAGACGGTCACCTTCGACGTCACCCAGGGCCCCAAGGGCCCGCAGGCGGAGAACGTCACCGCTGTCTGACGATCCTCTGATGATCTGATCGCTCGGGACCCGCACGGGTCCGTCGGCGGCTCCCGACAGCCGCCACCATGAGCACAAGAGCAGTACCCAAGGGGGCCCGCCGATCCGGCGGGCCCCCTGCCTTTTCGAGTCGCGCTTCGAACGGGAAGTTCGGACACGGATCGAGGGAATGCGGAAAGGGCCCTCTCCCGGCAC
>NZ_JBHUAF010000021.1:0-45037 GCF_042789895.1 Kitasatospora sp. NPDC056783 | reverse complement strand
GAGACGTCCAGCGGGGCGCGCAGCGGGTAGGCGCCCGCCATGTGCTCGCGGACGAGGGCCTCGACCTGCTCGCGCTCGCCCGGGGCCAGCTCCAGCACGATTTCGTCGTGCACCTGGAGCAGCATCCGGGAGGTGAGGCCGGCCGCGCGCAGCGCCTCGTCCACCCGGAGCATGGCGATCTTGACGATGTCGGCGGCCGAGCCCTGGATGGGGGCGTTGAGGGCCATCCGCTCGGCCATCTCGCGGCGCTGGCGGTTGTCGCTGTTGAGGTCCGGCAGGTAGCGGCGGCGGCCGAGCAGCGTCTCGGTGTAGCCCGTGGCCCGCGCCTCCTCGACGACCCGGTGCAGGTAGTCCCGCACGCCGCCGAAGCGCTCGAAGTAGGTGTCCATCAGGCCCTGGGCCTCGCCGGGCTTGATGCCGAGCTGCTGCGAGAGCCCGTACGCGGAGAGCCCGTACGCCAGGCCGTAGGACATCGCCTTGATCTTGCGGCGCATCTCGGCGTCCACCGCGGCGCCCGGGACCTCGAAGACCTGGGAGGCGACGGTGGTGTGCAGGTCCTCGCCGGAGAGGAAGGCCTCGATCAGCGCCTCGTCCTCGGACAGGTGCGCCATGATCCGCAGTTCGATCTGCGAGTAGTCGGCGGTGAGCAGCGATTCGTAGCCGGGGCCGACCACGAAGGCGCGGCGGATCGCCCGGCCCTCCTCGGTGCGGACCGGGATGTTCTGCAGGTTCGGGTCCTGCGAGGAGAGCCGGCCGGTGGCGGCGACCATCTGGTTGAAGGTGGTGTGGATGCGGCCCTTGGGCGAGACCGTCTTGAGCAGGCCCTCGACGGTGGTGCGCAGCTTGGCCTGGTCGCGGTGGCGCAGCAGGATGACCGGCAGTTCGTTGTCGGTCTGGGTGGCGAGCCAGGTGAGCGCGTCGGCGTCGGTGGTGTAGCCGGTCTTGATCTTCTTGGTCTTGGGGAGGGCCAGCTCGCCGAAGAGGATCTCCTGGAGCTGCTTGGGCGAGCCGAGGTTGAACTCGTGCCCGGCGGCGGCGTGCGCCTCCTCGACCACGCGCTGGATCTCGGCGGCGAACTGGGCCTCCAGTCCGGTGAGCCACTCGCGGTCGGCGGCGATGCCGTAGCGCTCCATCCGGGCCAGCAGGGCGGCGATCGGCAGTTCCATGTCGTGCATCAGCCCGGCGGCGCCGACCTCGGTGAGGCGGGTGTCGAAGAGCGCGGCGAGGTCGAGGACGGCGCGGGCCTGGAGCATCAGCGACTGGGCCGCGGCCGTCTCGTCCTCCTCCGGTGCGTCGAACGCAAGTTGGCCGGTCTCGGTGGCGGGGGCCGGGGTGAGCGAGCGGGCCAGGTACTCCTCGGCGAGCACCTCCAGGGTGAAGGTGCGGCGGCCGGGCTTCTCCAGGTACGCGGCGAGCGCGGTGTCGGCGACGACGCCGGCGATGGTCCAGCCGCGCTCGGCGAAGGCGCGCATGACCTGCTTGGCGATGTGCAGGGCCTTGGGGGCGGCGGCGTCGGCGAGCCAGTCGGCGAAGGCCCGCTCGTCCTCCTCGGCGAGCAGTGCCGGGTCGAACCAGGCGGCCGACTCCCCTGCGGCGAGGGCGACTTCGGTGACCTCGCCGGTGCCGAGCGCCCACTGGTAGACGGCGGCCAGGGCGACGGTGGTCTTGCCGTCGGCGGCGTGCTCGGCCAGCCAGGCGGCGAGGGTGCCCGGGTCGGTGAGGAGTTCGCCGTCGACCTCGACGCCGGGGGCGAGTTCGGCTTCCGCCGAGGCCTCGCCGGTGGACGGGTCGACGCCGAAGACCCGGTCGCGGAAGTTGGCGTTGCGGAACTCCAGCGACTCCATCAGGGTGCCGACGGCGTCCTTGTCGAACGGCTTGCGCTCCAGGTCGGTGACGCCGAGCGGGAGTTCGACGTCGCGGACCAGCTCGGTGAGCACCCGGTTGCGCTTGACCGAGTCGAGGTGGTCGCGCAGCTTCTCGCCGATCTTGCCCTTCACCTCGTCGGCGCGGGTGACGAGTTCGTCGAAGGAGCCGAACTGGTTGACCCACTTGGCGGCGGTCTTCTCGCCGACGCCGGGGATGCCGGGCAGGTTGTCGGACGGGTCTCCGCGCAGCGCGGCGAGGTCCGGGTACTGGCGCGGGGTGACGCCGTACTTCTCGGCGACCTTCTCCGGGGTGTAGCGGGTGAGCTCGGAGACGCCCTTGGTCGGGTAGAGCACGGTGACGTGGTCGGTGACCAGTTGGAGCGAGTCGCGGTCGCCGGTGACGATGTCGACGTCGTAGCCGGCCGCCTCGGCGGCGGTGGCCAGGGTGGCGATGATGTCGTCGGCCTCGAAGCCCTCGGCCGTCAGCCGGGGGATGTGCATGGCGTCGAGCAGTTCGCCGATCAGGCCGATCTGGCTGCGGAACTCGTCCGGCGTCTTGGCCCGGTTGGCCTTGTAGTCGGGGAACTCGACGGAGCGGAACGTCTGCCGGGAGAGGTCGAAGGCGACGGCGAGGTGGGTGGGCTGTTCGTCCCGGACGGTGTTGGCGAGCATCGAGGCGAAGCCGTAGACCGCGTTGGTGGGCTGGCCGGTGGAGGTGTTGAAGTTCTCCACGGGCAGGGCGTAGAAGGCCCGGTAGGCCATCGAGTGCCCGTCGAGCAGCATCAGCCGGGGCCGCCGGCCGGCCCCGCCGCCACCCGTCGCGCCCTTGTCCGTACTCTGCGTAGCCACGTCAACGTCCGTTCCTGCCGATTCCACTACCGGCCACCGATCCTATGGCCCGGCACCGACAAAAGGGACGCCGCGCCGGTCCGGCCGGAGCTGTTACCTACCAGTAGGACGGTCGTACGATCACAGGCGGCAGATCCCCGAGCGGCAGGAGCTCCCCATGACCGACGCGGCCCCCGACACCGACCCGGGCACCGCCCCCGACACCGACCCGGGCACCGCCCCCGACACCGACCCGGGCACCGCCCCCGTCCTGAACGTCCCGCAGGACGTGCTGGACCACTTCGCCAAGCTCGGCGTGACCCCTGGGACCTTCTCCGGCGGCCACCTCGGCGAGAAGCTCGGCATCCGGATCGTCGAGGCCTCCGGCGACCGCGTGGTCGGCACCATGCCCGTGGAGGGCAACCAGCAGCCGTACGGGCTACTGCACGGCGGCGCGTCGGCGGCGCTGGCCGAGACGCTGGGCTCGATCGGGGCGATGCTGCACGCCGGCCCCGGCCGGTACGCGGTCGGCGTGGACCTCAACGCCACCCACCACCGCTCGGCCACCTCCGGACTGGTGACCGGGGTGGCGACGGCCGTGTTCAAGGGACGCACCGCCGCCACCTACGAGATCGCGATCACCGACGACACCGGCCGGCGGATCACCAGCTGCCGGCTGACCTGCATGCTGCGCGACCTCTGACCGGACTCGCCCGCAGCAGATCCACAACGTCCCTACGGCGTCCGCGAGTTCACTCCGGACAACATCAAGTCCCTTTTCCGCCCCCTTGTTTGACCATCCGCCACCCTGGGCAGGCGTTGGTCTGAGCGAGGGGGCGTCGGCATGCCCGACCGCGGCCGGGCGCCGCCGGAGCGCGGGCCGCCGCGAACCCGCGCATGTAACGCTACGTAACAAGTAGGAAATCCGATCAATTGCCACTTCCGGTGCTCACGAGCGCCCTGGGGCACCCTCGCCGCACCTTCGATGTCCGCTATACGGACACTCAAGGCCGAAGGCAGAGCCTCGGACACCAGTGTCCGATAGTCGGAGCTGCCAGCTGCAACCCCCATTTCTGGGCCTTACATCGACCTGTCGGCACGTCAGATCCCGACAACACGGGTTCGATCGAGCCGGAACGACCGCATGTTGAGACAAATAATCCGTGTGCTCATAACAAGAGAATCACAGCCTGCTCGCAGCACTGCCCGAGCCGCCCAGCGACATCTAGAGTCACGGCCAGTCACCGCGCCATTCGATTGGGCCCGGCCCTCCGCGCACTCCGGCTCCCGCCATTCAGGCGCGGGCGCCTCCTGAACCGAAGGGGACCCTCGTGCGTCATCGTTCAGCACTTGTCGTGAGCATTGCCGTGATCGGCGCTCTCACCCTCAGCGCCTGCGGCTCCCGCGGAGAGAAGAAGAGCGGCGACGGCGGCAACGCCGACTCCGGCACGACCACCGTCGTCATCGGCGTCGACGCCCCGCTCACCGGCGACCTCTCCGCCCTCGGACTCGGCATCCGCAACTCCGTCGACCTCGCGATCAAGCAGGCCAACGAGACCAAAGAGGTCCCCGGCGTCAAGTTCGAGATCAAGGCCCTCGACGACACCGGCAAGCCCGCCCCCGGCCAGCAGAACGCCACCCAACTCGTCAGCGACCCCAAGGTCCTCGGCGTCGTCGGCCCGCTCAACACCAGTGTGGCGCAGTCGATGCAGCAGATCTTCGACGACGCCAAGCTCGCCGAGGTCTCCCCCGCCAACACCGGCGTCGACCTCACCCAGGGCGAGAAGTGGGCCAGCGGCGTGAAGAAGCGCCCCTTCCAGTCCTACTTCCGCACCGCCGCCACCGACGCCATCCAGGGCCCCTTCGCCGCCCAGTTCCTCTACAACGACGCCAAGAAGACCAAGGTCTTCCTCATCGACGACCAGAAGGCCTACGGCGCGGGCCTGGCCGCCACCTTCAAGGGCGAGTTCACCAAACTCGGCGGCACCCTCGCCGGCGAGGAGCACGTCAACCCCGACGACCGCGACTTCGCCGCCATCGTCACCAAGGTCAGGAGCTCCGGCGCCGAAGCCGTCTACTACGGCGGCGAGTACCCCGCCGCCGGCCCGCTCTCCCTCCAGCTCAAGGAAGCCGGCGTCACCATCCCCCTGATGGGCGGCGACGGCATGCAGAGCGCCGACTACCTCAAGCTCAACCCCAAGAGCCAGGGCGACTTCGCCACCGCCGTCGGCCTGCCCATCGAAAGCCTCGACACCGCCAAGAAGTTCATCGACGACTACAAGAAGGCCGGCTACAAGGACGCCTACGAGACCTACGGCGGCTACTCCTACGACAGCGCCTCCGCCATCATCCAGGCCGTCAAGGCCGCCAAGGCCGGCGGCAAGGAACTCACCCGGGTGAACGTCCGCGACGCCGTCCAGAAGGTCTCCTTCGCCGGCGTCACCGGCACCGTCTCCTTCGACGAATTCGGCGACACCACCAACAAGCAGCTCACCGTCTACACCGCCAAGGACGGCAAGTGGGCCGTGGAGAAGTCCGGCACCTTCAAGGGCTGACACACAGTCACCACCTGCTCCACAGGCGCCACTTCACCACCACAGCGCGCGGGGGCGCCACGAGTGCCCCCGCGCGCACCCACATCCACCACCCACGCGGACACCCCCGAACGCACTACGGAGGCCCAGCGGTGCACGACCTACCGCAGCAGCTGGCCAACGGCCTGATCCTCGGAGCCCTCTACGGACTCGTCGCGATCGGCTACACGATGGTCTACGGCATCGTCCAGCTCATCAACTTCGCCCACGGCGAGATCGTCATGGTCGGCGGCTTCGGCGCCCTGACCGCCTACCTCGCCCTCCCCGGCGGCACCACCCTGTGGCTGGCCCTGCCGCTCATGCTGATCGCCGGCATCCTGGTCTCCACCCTCACCGCCGTCGCCGCCGAGCGCTTCGCCTACCGCCCCCTGCGCAACGCCCCCCGGCTCGCCCCGCTGATCACCGCGATCGGGCTGTCCATCTTCCTCCAGCAACTGGTCTTCTCCTTCTACCCCGACGCCAAGAAGGCCCGGGTCTTCCCCAAACTCCCCGGAGACCCGTTCAGCCTCGGCTCCGTCACCATCCAGCGCAGCGACCTCTTCCTGATCATCGCCGCCCCCCTGTGCATGCTCGCCCTCGGCTGGTTCGTCACCCGCACCCGCTCCGGACGCGCCATGCAGGCCACCAGCCAGGACCCCGACACCGCCAAGCTGATGGGCATCGACACCGACCGCATCATCGTCATGGCCTTCGCCATCGGCGCCGCGTTCGCCGCCGTCGCCGCCGTCGCCTACGGACTGCGCAGCGGCCAGGTCGACTTCCGGATGGGCTTCATCCTCGGCCTCAAGGCCTTCACCGCCGCCGTCCTCGGCGGCATCGGCAACATCTACGGCGCCATGCTCGGCGGCCTCGCCCTCGGCCTCGCCGAAGCCCTCGCCACCGGCTACATCCAGCACCTGCCCGGCATGCACCTCTTCGGAGGCGGCGCCTGGAAGGACGTCTGGGCCTTCGTACTCCTCATCCTCGTACTCCTGATCCGGCCCCAAGGCCTGCTCGGCGAGCGCGTCGCGGACAGGGCGTGACCACCATGACCACCACCGAGACCACGCCGGTCATCCCCCTGCCCGCCCGCGCCGCGGCGGCCCTCACCGGACTCGGCGCCCTCGCCACCGCCGCCTCCGCCGCCCTCCACTGGACCTGGACCCCCGACTTCCCCGGCGACCTCACCTACGACGGCTCCCCCGCCGGCCTCCAATGGCTCGCCCTCGCCGCCGGCCTCCTCACCCTCCTCCTGCTGCTCGGCGCCCAAGGCGTCCCCGGCCTGCGCTGGACCGCCCCCACCCGCAGCAACAACGCCGTCCTCTACGCCGCCACCGGCGGCCTCGCCGTCGCCGTCTACTCCGTCGCCGCCATCGCCGGCGAACTCGGCGGCCTCGCCAACCTCGAACCCGGCGGCTGGATCCTCGCCGCGGGCGGCCTCCTCACCGTCATCGGCGCCCTCGGCCTGCCACTCGACCGCCGCACCGCCGTCCCGCTGCGCCTGCTCGACAACCGGCTCTTCCTGCTCGTCCCGGCCGCACCGCTCGTCTGGTTCGGCGCCCACGCCGTCCCCGCCGACAAGCCCGTCGCCCCCGTCCTGACCGCCCTGGCCGGCGGCCTCGCCCTCGCGGCCGGCGCCGTCCTGCTGCTCCAGCTCGGCCACCTCGCCAACACCGCGCTGCGACTGGGCCGCACCGACCACCCGCTCGCCGCCCCCCGCCCGCTCCCCTCCTGGGTCGAGATCCTCCTGATCGTCCTCGCCTTCGGGCTCGGACTCTTCGCGATCACCTTCGGCATCGACACCGAGTACGGCGAACTCTTCACCGGCTACCTGCTGTTCGTCGCCCTCGCCGCCCCCGCCCTCGCCCGGTCCGGCCTGATCGCCCGGCTGCGCGCCCTGACCGTCAAGCACCGCCCGGTCACCACCGGCGCCGCCTTCGCCGCCGCCGCGAGCTTCCCCTTCACCCAGACCAGCGACCAGTACACCTCCGTCGCCACCAACATCCTGATCTTCGCCACCGTCGCCCTCGGCCTCAACATCGTCGTCGGCCTGGCCGGCCTGCTCGACCTCGGGTACGTCGCCTTCCTCGGCGTCGGCGCCTACGCCGCCGCCCTGGTCTCCGGCTCCCCCGCCTCGCCCATCCACGTCCAGTTCCCGTTCTGGGCCGCGATGCTCACCGGCGCCGTCGTCTCCATGGTCTTCGGCGTCCTGATCGGCGCCCCCACCCTGCGGCTGCGCGGCGACTACCTCGCCATCGTCACCCTCGGCTTCGGCGAGATCTTCCGCATCACCATGCTCAACCTCAACGGCACCACCGGCCCCAAGGTCACCAACGGCTCCAACGGCATCCCCCGCATCCCCGACCTGGAGATCTTCGGCTTCGACCTCGGCAGCCCGCACACCGTCCTCGGCGTCGAACTCGGCCGCTTCTCCAACTACTACCTGCTGATGCTGCTGGTCACCGCCCTCGTCGTGCTGATCTTCGCCCGGGTCGGCAACTCCCGCATCGGCCGCGCCTGGGTCGCCATCCGCGAGGACGAGACCGCCGCCGAAGCCATGGGCATCAACGGCTTCCGCCTCAAACTCCTCGCCTTCGCCCTCGGCGCCCTGCTCGCCGGCCTGGCCGGCACCGTCCAGGCCCACGTCAGCTACACCGTCACCCCCGACCAGTACACCTTCGCCGAAGCCCTCCCCCCGAACTCCGCCTTCCTGCTCGCCGCCGTCATCCTCGGCGGCATGGGCACCATCAGCGGCCCGCTGGCCGGCGCCACCCTGCTCTTCCTCATCCCGAAGAAGCTCGAATTCCTCGCCGACTACCAGCTCCTCGCCTTCGGCGCCGCCCTCATCATCCTGATGCGCGTACGCCCCGAAGGCCTCATCCCCAACCGCCGCCGACAACTGGAGTTCCACGAGGCCGCCCTCCCGGCCCGGAGCACCGGCGAGCCGACCGCACTCACCAAGGCAGGGGCGTGACCCACCCCATGACCACCACCGCCGCACCCCTGCTCGAAGTCACCGGCGTCACCATGCGCTTCGGCGGCCTCACCGCCGTCAACGACGTCTCCCTGACCGTCGGCGAAGGCGAGATCATCGGTCTCATCGGCCCCAACGGCGCCGGCAAGACCACCTTCTTCAACTGCCTCACCGGCCTCTACGTCCCCACCGAAGGCGCCGTCCGCTACCACGGCACCCTGCTGCCCCCCAAACCCCACCTGGTCACCCAGGCCGGCATCGCCCGCACCTTCCAGAACATCCGGCTGTTCGCCAACATGACCGTCCTGGAGAACGTCCTCGTCGGCCGGCACACCCGCACCAAGGAAGGCATCTTCTCCGCCATCCTGCGCGGCCCCGGCTACCACCGCGCCGAAGCCCTGAGCCGCGAAAAGGCCATGGAACTCCTGGAGTTCACCGGCCTCGCCGCGAAGGCCGACCACCTCGCCCGCAACCTCCCCTACGGCGAACAGCGCAAGCTGGAGATCGCCCGCGCCCTCGCCTCCGAACCCGGCCTGCTGCTCCTCGACGAGCCCACCGCCGGCATGAACCCCCAGGAGACCCGGGCCGCCGAGGAACTCGTGTTCGCGATCCGCGACAGGGGCATCTCCATCCTCGTCATCGAGCACGACATGCGCTTCATCTTCAACCTCTGCGACCGCACCGCCGTGCTCGTCCAGGGCCGGAAGATCGTCGAGGGCGACCGCGCGACCGTCCAGAACGACGAACGCGTCATCACCGCCTACCTGGGCGCCCCGCTCGAAGGCACCACCCCGGCCGTTACGGAGACCGACCAGTGACCGCACTCCTCGAGGTCGAGGACCTCCGCGTCGCCTACG
This sequence comes from Kitasatospora sp. NPDC056783, assembly GCF_042789895.1. NCBI lineage: Bacteria > Bacillati > Actinomycetota > Actinomycetes > Kitasatosporales > Streptomycetaceae > Kitasatospora > Kitasatospora sp. NPDC056783. The sequence continues at coordinate 35,940 of NZ_JBHUAF010000021.1, read as the reverse complement.
GCAAGATCGAAGCCGTCAAGGGCATCAGCTTCACCGTCGAACAGGGCGAGGTCACCACCCTCATCGGCACCAACGGCGCCGGCAAGACCACCACCCTGCGCACCCTGTCCGGCCTGCTCAAGCCCACCGCCGGACGCATCGCCTTCGACGGCCGGGACCTCTCGACCGTCCCCGCCCACAAGATCGTCGCGCTCGGCCTCGCCCACTCCCCCGAGGGACGGCACATCTTCCCCCGGATGACCATCGAGGAGAACCTCCTCCTCGGCGCCTTCCTGCGCGCCGACGCCCCCGGCATCGCCGCGGACGTCGAGCGGGCCTACGACCTGTTCCCCATCCTCGGCGAACGCCGCCGACAGGCGGCGGGCACCCTCTCCGGCGGCGAACAGCAGATGCTCGCCATGGGGCGCGCACTGATGTCCCGGCCGAAGCTGCTCATGCTGGACGAGCCCTCGATGGGGCTCTCGCCGCTGATGATGCAGAAGATCATGTCCACCATCGTCGAACTGAAGTCGACCGGGACGACCATCCTCCTGGTCGAGCAGAACGCCCAGGCGGCGCTCTCGCTCTCCGACCGCGGCTACGTCATGGAGACCGGCCGCGTCGTCCTCTCCGGGACGGGCGCCGACCTCCTCCACGACGAGTCCGTCCGCAAGGCCTACCTCGGCGAGGACTGACGCCCCGCACACGACGGAGGGCCCGGCAGAAACGTTCTGCCGGGCCCCTTCCGTACGTGCCCTACTCGCCCTTGTCGGCCTTGTCGGCCTCTTCCGCCTTCTTGCGGTCCTGGGCCTCGCCCTCCTCGATGACCGCCTCGGCCACCGCGGCCATCGTCATCCGCCGGTCCATCGAGGTCTTCTGGATCCACCGGAAGGCGGCCGGCTCGTTCAGCCCGAACTTCGTCTGGAGCACACCCTTCGCCCGGTCCACCAGCTTCCGGGTCTCCAGCCGCTGACTGAGATCCCCGATCTCCTTCTCCAACGCCCGCATCTCGGCGTACCGCGACACCGCCATCTCGATCGCCGGCACCAGGTCCGACTTCGAGAACGGCTTGACGATGTACGCCATCGCCCCCGCGTCCCGCGCCCGGTCCACCAGCTCCCGCTGCGAGAACGCCGTCAGCATCAGCACCGGCGCCAGGTGCTTCTCGTGGATCTGCTCGGCGGCCGACAGGCCGTCCAGCACGGGCATCTTCACATCGAAGATCGCCAGATCCGGCTTCAGCTCCTCCACGAGCCGCACCGCCGTCTGCCCGTCCCCGGCCTCCCCGACGACGGTGTACCCCTCCTCCTCCAGCATCTCCTTCAGATCGAGACGGATCAGCGCCTCATCCTCGGCGATCACGATCCGGGTGATCTGGGGCGTATCGGTCTCAAGCGGCTGCGCCTGCTCGTCGGCGGTGCTCACGGGGCTCCTAGTTCCGGCGGGGTACTGCATGCACGAGGGTACCGAGACACGGTATGTTTGAGACCAACGGGTCCGAAGTTCAACCTTCGAATCCATGGGCGCCCCGGTAGCCCAGCGGGAGAGGCGATGGTCTCAAACACCATACAGCGTGGGTTCGAATCCCACCCGGGGCACTTTTCCTTCGATTCTTAAGCCACTTAGGGTAACCTGATGGTTGGCGATCTTCATTACTTCGGATGAAGATCTCGGCATTCGCCAGATCCATCCACGCGATTCGCACACGCTCGATCGCATGTACGACATGGTCGCACGCCAACGAGCACTCGATCTGCGCGCCTCTGGGCTGACCTTCAGCCAGGTCGGCCACGCGACCGGGATATCCCGCTACACGATCCGTGAGTGGACATCCGGTGCCGTCCCCGGCCCGCGCATGACGGCCGAATGCCCGGTCCGCGGAGGCCGGCTCGATCCCTCGCGCCCGCCGGCCGACTACGCCTACCTACTCGGTCTCTATCTCGGCGACGGCTGCATCAGCGAGGGCCGCCGCAAGGTCTACGCCCTTCGCATCGCCTGCTGCGGCACTTGGCCCGGTCTCATCGACGAGTGCGCGCGGGCCGTCGCCGCCGTCATGCCTCACAACAAGGTCAACCGGGTGAAGGCGCCCGGCTGCGTCAGCGTCGTCAGCACCAGCAAGCACTGGCCCTGCCTCTTTCCCCAGCACGGCCCCGGGCCGAAGCACCTGCGGCGGATTTCTCTCGCGCCCTGGCAGCAGGAGATCGTGGACGCCCACCCCTGGGAGTTTCTCCGTGGGCTGATCCACTCCGACGGCTGCCGCATCACCAACTGGGCCACCCGTACCGTGGACGGCGTCACGAAGCGCTACGAGTACCCGCGCTACTTCTTCACCAACACCTCGACCGACATCATCGGCCTCTTCACCGCCACCCTCGACGCCGTCGGCGTCCAGTGGAAGGCAGCCTCTCGATCCAACGGCGCCACGAACATCTCCATCGCCCGCAAAACCGACGTCGCCCTCATGGACGCCCACATCGGCCCCAAGCACTGACGGCGGCGCGGCGCCCGGAGGGGCCACGCCGCCGCCGAGAGGCTCAGACGTCCAGGGTCCCCACGTGGTGGACGCGGACGAGGTTGGTGGAGCCGGCCAGGCCGGGGGGCGAGCCCGCCGTGATGACGACGATGTCGCCCTTCTGGCAGCGGCCGAGCGAGAGGAGGGCCGCGTCGACCTGTTCGACCATCTGGTCCGTCGTCGGGGCGAACGGGCCGAGGAAGGTCTCCACCCCCCAGGTGAGGGCGAGTTGGCTGCGCACCGCGGGCTCGTAGGTGAAGGCGAGCACCGGGATCGGCGAGCGGTAGCGGGTGAGCCGGCGGGCGGTGTCGCCGGACTGGGTGAAGGCGACGAGGTACTTGGCGTTCAGGAAGTCGCCGATCTCGGCGGCCGCGCGGGCGACGGCGCCGCCCTGGGTGCGCGGCTTGCTGCCGGCGGTCAGCGGCGGCAGCCCGGCCGCCAGGATGTCGGTCTCGGCGGCCTCGACGATCCGGGCCATGGTCTTGACCGTCTCGACCGGGTACTTGCCGACCGAGGTCTCCCCGGAGAGCATCACCGCGTCCGTGCCGTCCAGGACGGCGTTGGCGACGTCCGAGGCCTCCGCCCGGGTCGGCCGGGAGGCGTTGATCATCGAGTCCAGCATCTGGGTGGCGACGATGACGGGCTTGGCGTTGCGGCGGGCCAGTTTGATGGCGCGCTTCTGGACCAGCGGGACCTGTTCGAGGGGCATCTCCACGCCCAGGTCGCCGCGGGCCACCATGATCCCGTCGAAGGCGTCGACGACGGACTCCAGGTTCTCCACCGCCTGCGGCTTCTCGACCTTGGCGATGACCGGGACGTAGCGCCCCTCCTCCGCCATGATCCGGTGGACGTCCTCGATGTCCCGCCCGCTGCGGACGAAGGAGAGCGCGATCAGGTCGGCCCCGGTGCGCAGCGCCCACCGCAGGTCGGCGACGTCCTTGTCGCTGAGCGCGGGGACGGAGACGGCGACGCCGGGGAGGTTGAGGCCCTTGTGGTCGGAGACCAGGCCGCCTTCGATGACGAGGCAGCGTACGCGCGGCCCGTCGACGGCGACGACCTCCAGGGTGACCCGGCCGTCGTCGACCAGGATGCGTTCGCCGCGGCCGACGTCGCCGGCGAGTCCGGAGTAGGTGGTTCCGCAGATGTCCTTGTCTCCCACGACGCCCTTGTCGGTGGAGATGGTGAACTCGTCGCCGCGTTCGAGAAGTACCGGCCCGTGGGCGAAGGTGTCGAGGCGGATCTTCGGGCCTTGAAGGTCGGCGAGGATGCCGACGCTGCGGCCGGTCTCGTCGGCGGCCTTGCGGACGCGGCGGTAGCGTTCCTCGTGTTCGGCGTGCGTGCCGTGGCTGAGGTTGAATCGGGCGATGTCCATCCCGGCGTCGACCAGGGACTTGATCTGGTCGTACGAGTCGGTGGCGGGCCCGAGGGTACAGACGATTTTTGCTCGGCGCATAGTGCTGAGACTAGGCATTACCGACGCGTAACCACGACGCGGGTCCGGACTGCGGGATGACCTTTGCGGTAAGGCGAGTTGAACAATCTGACACACACTCGGACCACCGTGCGGGCACCCCTTCCCGCGCCCCTCCCGCGCGCCGTCCACGCTCCCCCGCGCCCCGCCCGTCAATACGATTCCGTGAAGGGGTGTTCACCCCCGGTTCATCGCCGCTTCCGTCGCCGCTCCCCGCCCGGCGGGACGCTCGTCACCCCCGGGTGGATACCCGGGCTCCCCGGGTGACCACCCGGACGAAGTAGCTGACGAGGGGCAGGCGTTCGGCATGAAACGCGCTCTAAGGGTGGTGGCGACCCTGGCCCTGTTGGGCGGGGTGGCCTTCGCGCTCATCCCCGACGACAAGCCGGAGGGCGCCAAGACGGTCACCGTCACCGGCCTGATCGGTTCGGAGAAGCGCGCCTTCTTCGAAGACGCCGACGTCAAGGCCGAGTTGGCGAAGCAGGGCCTGGACGTCCGGGCGGACTCGACGGGGTCCTGGAGGATGAGCGACCAGGCGGAGAAGACCCCGGGGCTGGACTTCGCCTTCCCCGCGAGCGCGGCGCCGGCCCGGGAGATCCAGCGGATCTGGAAGTTGCAGGACTCCCCCCTGGTGCCGTTCTACTCGCCGCTGGTGATCGTGGCCCACGACTCTGTGGCCCAGGTGCTGAAGAAGAACAAGCTGGCCGACGTGGACCCCGCCACCGGCGTCTGGACGTTCCGGATGGACGAGTACGTCAACGCCCTGAAGGGCAACCGCAGGTGGGAGGAGCTGGACGGAGCCCGCGAGCACCCCGAGCTGTCCGGCCAGCTCTTCGTGACCACCACCGACCCGGAGAGCTCGTCCTCCGGCGCGATGTACCTCGCGCTGCTCTCCTACGTCGCCAACAACCACCAGGTGGTGTCGGACGACGCCGGCGTCGCCGCCGTCAGGGACCTCCTGCACACCGCGAACTCGCTGCAGGGCATCCAGAAGAGCAGCAGCGACGAGCCGTTCCGGGACTTCGGCGCGGGGATCGGCAGCCCGCTGATCTTCGCGTACGAGTCGCAGGCCGCCGCCCTGGCGCTCCAGGGCAAGCCCACCGGGGACATGGTGGTGCTGTACCCGGACACCACGGTCTACTCGGACCACACCGTGGTGGCCCACACCGGCAACGGCCGCAGGCTCGCCGAAGTACTCCAGAACGACGAGACGCTGCGCACCCTGGAGGCCAAGTACGGTCTCCGGCCGCAGGCCAAGCCGGAGGCCTTCGCCAATCTGATGCGGGAGCGCAAGCCGGTCTTCGCACCCGATCTGACCGCGGCCAGGATCAAGCAGGCGACGCTGCCCTCGCTGGACAACCTGACCAAGCTGACCACCGCGGCGAAGGGGACCAAGTGACCAGCCCGATGAAGCGCCGCGGCCTGCTCGCCGCCGCGCTGGCGGCCGCGGTCGCCGCGGCGACCGCCTGCACCTCCGACCCCGCGCCCGGCCCGAACCCGAGCGGCCCGCCCGCCGAGACCGCCCGCCCCGGGGTGCTGCGCGTCCTGGCCGGCAGCGAACTCCAGGACCTGGCACCGGTCCTGGAGGACGCCCGGAAGGCCACCGGGGTGACGGTGCAGTTCTCCTGGACGGGCACCCTGGACGGCGCGGACACCGTCTCCTCGGGGAGGGCCGACGGCAAGTACGACGCCGTGTGGTTCCCGTCCGACCAGTACCTGCGGCTCGATCCGGCCGGCAAGTCCAAGGTGATCTCCGAGACCCCGGTGATGGTCTCGCCGGTGGCGATCGGGGTGCGCTCCTCGGCGCTCGGCGAACTCGGCTGGGGCGACGGTTCGAAGGTCACCTGGGCGCAGGTCGGCGAGGCGGCCGCGGCCGGCAAGCTGCCGTACGGGATGGCCGATCCGTCCCGTTCCAACTCCGGCTTCTCCACCCTGGTCGCGGTGGCCTCGGCCTTCTCCGGCGCGGGTGCGGCGCTGACCGACGCGGACGTGCAGAAGGCGGGCCCGCAGCTGAAGGAGTTCTTCAAGGGCCAGAAGCTGACCTCCGGTTCCTCGGGCTGGCTGGCGCAGGCGTACACCCGGGCCGAGTCGGGCGTGGTGAGCGCGCTGGTGAACTACGAGTCGGTGCTGCTGTCGATGAACCGGACGCTGCCGGCGCAGCAGCAGCTGACGGTGGTGCGGCCGGTGGACGGCGTGGTGTCGGCGGACTACCCGCTCTCGCTGATGTCCTCGGCCGCGCCGGACCAGCGGGACGCCTTCCAGCGGCTGACCGCCTACCTGCTCAAGGAGGACGTGCAGAAACGCATCTCCGAGACGACGCTGCGCCGCCCGGTGACGGCGGGCGTGGCCCCGGCCTCCGGGCTGCCCTCGGAGCGCCGCCGGGAGCTGCCCTTCCCGGGCACCCGGGCGGTCGCGGACGGCCTGCTGGCCGCGTACCAGAACGAGCTGCGCCGCCCGTCCCGGACGGTGTACGTGCTCGACACCTCGGGCTCGATGGAGGGCTCGCGGATCGCCGCGCTGAAGAGCGCGCTGGGCCGGCTGACCGGGGCGGACGACACCCGCGGGGTGCGCCGTTTCCGGGACCGCGAGGAGATCACGCTGCTCTCCTTCGCCTCCGCGGTGAAGTGGACCAAGACCCACGTGGTGCCGGCCTCCGGCGGCAAGCCGGGCCCGGAGACGGAGCTGGCCTCGATCGACGCGGACGTGCAGTCGCTGGCCGCCTCGGGCGGCACGGCGCTGTACTCCTCGCTGGAGGAGGCGTACAAGGTGATCGAGCGCCAGCAGGCGGCGGCCGGTGACGACCGGTTCACCTCGATCGTGCTGATGACCGACGGGGAGAGCAACGCCGGGGCGACGGACGCCGACTTCAAGCGCTTCCATGACGGGCTGCCGGCCGGGGAGAAGGCGATCCCGGTGTTCCCGATCAAGTTCGGGGAGGCGGCGGTGAGCCAGCTCCAGGGGATCGCGGACCTGAGCGGCGGCAAGCTGTTCGACGGGACGGGTTCGCTGGACGGGGTGTTCGAGGAGATCCGTGGCTACCAGTAACGGTGACGGCGGCTTCGGCGCCCGGACGCTGCGCTACCTGGAGTCGGCCCGCAACCTGGTCGGCTGCGCGGGCGGCGCGGTCGGGCTGGGGCTGCACTTCGCCGGACTGGGCGGGGCCTGGTGGCCGGGGGTCGTGGCCGGGCTGTACGGGGTGGGCGCGCTGCTGGCGCCCGCCCCGGCGGCCCGCCGGGAGCCGACGCCGGGGCCGGGGCCGGGGCCGACGCCGCGGACCACGGCGCCCGAGCGCTCCGGGGAGGGCGTGTCGGCCCTCCTCTCCGAGGTCTCCGCGGAGCTCTCCGCCCCCGACGGGGCCTCGGCCCGGCCGCCCGCGCGACCGCCCGTCCAGCCCGTCCAGCCGCCCGCGCCCGACCCGGAGCTGGAGGCGCTGGCCGCCTACCTGGACGGCGTGCCGCTGCCGCCCTCGGCCGGCGTGGACGGCCTGCTGGCGGCGCTGCGCTCGGCCGGTCCGGGGCCGGTGGCGGAGCGGATCGTCCGGCACGGGCTGCCGGTCGCGGTGGCGGGCTACCTGCGGGCGCGGACCTGGCAGCCCTGGGCGGGCGCGGGCGCCCCGGACCCGGTGGCCGAGCTGGGCCGGGAGGTCGGCCGGCTCGTGGGTGAACTGTCCTGACGCGCCCTCCGGGGCCCTCCCTACCACCCCGCACCTCCCCCGTTCCCGTCACGAACGAGTCGCCAAGATCTCACCTCCCGGACAGGTCCGGGGACTATCCAGCACCCCGGCCCGCACGGCACACTGCTACGCGCGTCCTTCTACGCGCGTCGACGCGTTGACGCACCCTTTTCCTCACGCACACCAGTTGACGGCCCGTTCGCCGTCGCCCCACTCGGGAGATTCGTCCATGCCCCTGAACCGCCGTGACTTCGTCACCCGGTCCGCCGCCACCGCCGCCGGTGCCGCCCTGGCCGGTGGCGCCACCCTGGCCGCCGCCCCCTCCGCCGCGGCCGCCCAGCCGGACACGGCGGCCGCCAAGGGCCCGCAGCGCAAGCCGCGCAAGCAGGCCTTCACCGTCATGGGCACCACCGACCTCCACGGCCGGGTGCTCAACTGGGACTACTTCACCGACGCCGAGTACACCGACAAGGCCCACAACGCGGTCGGCCTCGCCAAGATCTCCACCCTGGCCAACCAGGTGCGCGAGGAGAAGGGCTGGGACCGCTGCCTGCTGATCGACTCCGGTGACACCATCCAGGGCACCCAGCTGTCCTACTACTACGCCCGGATCGACTCGATCCTCAGCGACGCCGACACCGTGCCGGACCACCCGATGGCCGTCGCCATGAACCTCATGGAGTACGACGCCGCCGCGCTCGGCAACCACGAGTTCAACTACGGCATCCCGCTCCTGCGGGCCTACGAGGAGCAGCTGGAGTTCCCGCTGCTGGGCGCCAACGCGCTGTACGCGAAGAACGAGAAGCCCGCCTTCAAGCCCTTCGTGATCAAGGAGCTGCACCTGGGTGAGGGCCGCCCGCTGCGGGTCGGCATCCTCGGCCTGACCAACCCGGGCATCGCGATCTGGGACAAGGCCAACGTCAGCGGCAAGATGGTCTTCCCGGGCATCGTCGAGACCGCCGCCACCTGGGTGCCGAAGGTCAGGGCCGCGGGCGCGGACGTCGTCGTGGTCTCGGCGCACACCGGCTGCGACGAGGCGACCACCTGGGGCGACCAGCTGCCGTGGACCGAGAACGCCGCGGTCGAGCTGGCGGCGACCGTCCCCGGCATCGACGCGGTGCTGGTGGGCCACGCCCACAAGGAGATCCCGCAGCGCCTGGTCGTCAACAAGAAGACCGGCAAGACCGTCGTGCTCTCCGAGCCGCTCTGCTACGGCCAGCGCCTGACCTGCTTCGACTTCGAGGCCGAGTTCGCGGCCGGCGCCTGGACGGTCACCTCGCTCTCCTCCCGGCTGCTGAACTCCAACACGGTGCCGGAGAACCCGGAGATCACCAAGGCGGTCGCCAAGCAGCACAAGAAGGTCGTCGCGTACGTCAACCAGGTCATCGGCGCCGGCAAGATCGCGCTGTCGATCGCCGAGGCCCCGTTCAAGGCCACGCCGATCATCGACCTGATCGGCCGGGTCCAGGCCGACCAGGTCAAGGCCGCGCTGGCGGGCGGGCAGTACGCCAAGCTCCCGGTGCTGGCCCAGGCGGCGCCGTTCAACCGCACCGCGCTGATCCCGTCCGGCCAGGTCAAGCTGCGCGACGCCGCGGGCCTGTACATCTACGAGAACACCCTGGAGGCCCGCGTCCTGACGGGCGCCCAGCTCAAGGACTACCTTGAGTACTCGGTGAAGTACTACAACCAGCTCGCCCCGGGCGCCGCGGTCGACAAGGACAAGCTGACCAACGCCGAGGCCACCCCGGACTACAACTACGACTCGATCTACGGCCTGAGCTACGACATCGACATCGCGCAGCCCAAGGGCCAGCGGATCGTCAACCTGTCCTTCCAGGGCAAGCCGATCGACCCGGCCGCCGAGTTCGTCCTGGCCGTCAACAACTACCGTGCCAACGGCGGCGGCAACTTCCCGCACGTCGCCAAGGCCAAGGTGGTCTGGTCGGACTCCGACGAGATCCGCAACACCATGATCGCCTGGGTGAAGGCCAAGGGCACCATCGACCCCGCCGACTTCTTCACCGACTCCTGGCGCCTCGTCCGCGCCGGCCAGCCGGTCTTCTGACCGACGCCCCCACCGGAAGGCCGTCGCCCCGTCGGCGACGGCCTTCCGGCCTGTCCGGTGGAGAAGAATGGCGCCATGAGCGAGTTCCGGATCCCAGACCGCCACGCCCGGCTGCTGGCCTACGCGCAGAGCCTGACGCCTCCGGCCGGATGGAAGATCGAGATCTCCGGCGACGAGATCATCGTGACGGCCGGACCGCCGGTGATCCACCAGCACAACGTCCTGTTCGTCCGCGAGCAGTTCGATACACACCGTCCATCCGACCTCATGCCGAGCGAGAACACCGACCTCGCCTCTCCGAACGTCGGCAAACTGCGCAACCCAGACCTGACCTACATCCCCCGCTCGTTCGTCAAGACCGGCGGCAACCAGGTCCCCGCCGAACAGGCCGCCCTCGCCGTGGAGATCGCCTCGCCGTCGAACCCGGAGAACGACCTCGTCGGCAAGGTCCGCGACTACCCGCTGATGGCCATCCCGGTGTACCTGCTGATCGACCCGCGCGAGGGCGATCTGACGCTCTACTCGGAGCCGTCCGGCAGCGGCTACCACCGCAAGTGGAGCGGCAAGTTCGGCGACGCGGTCCCGATCCCGGCCCCGTTCGACTTCGATCTCACCACCGACGGCCTGATCCGGTACCCCGCCTGACACCACGGGCCCCGGCGGATTCCCGCCGGGGCCCGGGCCGTTCCAGGACTCCCCGGTCAGAAGGGGAAGACCTCGCGCTCGTGCTGGACGGAGATCCACTTCACGGTGGTGAAGGCCTCCACCGTGGCCTCGCCGTTGAGGCGGCCGACGCCGGAGTTCTTCTCGCCGCCGAAGGGGACGCCCGGCTCGTCGGCGATGGTGCCGCCGTTGACGTGGATCATGCCGGTCTCGATCCGCTGGGCGACCTTCACGCCGCGGTCGACGTTCGCGGTGTGCACCGCGCCACTGAGCCCGAACGGCGTGTCGTTGGCGAGCCGTACGGCCTCGTCCTCTCCGTCGAAGGGCACCAGCAGCACCACCGGGCCGAAGAGTTCGTTCCGCAGGATCGGCGCGTCCTGCGGGAGGCCGGTGAGCACCACCGGGCCCATCAGGCTGCCGACCTTGGGGCCGCGCAGCAGCGCGGTGGCGCCGGCCGCGACCGCCTGGTCGACCTGGGCGTTGAGGGAGTCGGCCTGGACGGGGTTGATCAGCGGGCCGATGTGGGTGGCCGGGTCCCTGGGGTCGCCGATGGTGAGCGAGGCCACCTTGGCGACGAACTTCTCGGTGAACTCCGCCTCGACGGCCCGGTCCACCAGCACCCGGTTGGCGGCCATGCAGACCTGCCCCTGGTGGACGAAGCGGCTGAACACCGCGGCGTCCACGGCGTGGTCCACGTCGGCGTCGTCCAGCACGATCAGCGCGCTGTTGCCGCCGAGTTCCAGGACGGTCCGCTTGAAGTGCCCGGCGGCGACGGTGGCGACGTGCCGGCCGACCCGGTCGGAGCCGGTGAAGGAGATCACCTTGGGCACCGGGTGCTCGATGAAGCTGTCGCCGATCTCGGCGATGTCGGTGATCACCACGTTCAGCAGGCCGGGCGGCAGGCCCGCGTCCTCGAAGATCTTGGCGATCAGTCCGCCGCCGACCACCGGGGTCTCCTGGTGCGGCTTGAGGACGACGCCGTTGCCGAGCGCGAGGGCCGGGGCGACGGCCTTGAGCGCCAGGAACAGCGGGAAGTTGAACGGGCTGATCACGCCGACGACGCCGACCGGCAGCCGGTAGAGCCGGTTCTCCCGGCCGTGGACGGGCGAGGTCAGCAGCCGGCCCTCGGGGGCCACCGACTGGTGCAGGCAGTCCCGCAGCACGTCCTTGACCAGCGAGAGTTCGAAGACCGCCTTCAGCGCGGTGCCGCCGAGCTCGGCCATGATCGCCTGGACGATCTCCGGCTCGCGCTCCTCCACCAGCCGCAGCGCGCGCTCGAAGACCACCCGCCGCTGGTACGGGTTGGTGGCCGCCCACTCCTTCTGGGCGCGCTCGGCGGCGCGGTAGGCCAGGTCGACCTCGGCGGTGGTGGCGACGGTGATGACGGCGAGCTTGTCCCCCGTGTAGGGGTCGACGTCGACGATGTCCCAGGAGCCGCTGCCACTGCGCCACTCGCCGTCGATGTACTGCAGCGCCAACTCGGAGAAGTACGACATCTGATCCCTCTCATGCACCGACCTGATGGGACCTCATCGTACTGACGTATTAAAGCTCCTGGCGTACCTCGTGCAACAGATCGCGGGTCTTTTCCGGGCTGAGGCTGTCGGCGACCAGATCGTCCATCGCCTGCCGGTACTCGGCCACCTCCGCCGGCTTGTCGAGGTAGAGCGCGGTGGTGAACTGCTCCAGGTACACCACGTCCGCCAACTCGGCCTCGGCGAAGCCCAGGACGGTGAAGGCACCGCTCTCCGCGCTCAGCCCGGCGTTGCCCAGCGGCAGCACCTGGAGCCGGACGTTGGGCAGCTCACCGAGCTCCAGCAGCCGGTCCAGCTGGCCGCGCATCTGCTCCGGCCCTCCCCAGGGACGGCGCAGCGCGGCCTCGTCCAGCACGGCGACCAGCTGCGGCGCGCGCTCGCCGGTCAGTACCGTCTGCCGTTTGAGCCGGACGTCGACCCGGCGGTCGATCTCCTCCGGGCCGGCGGCGTGGCAGCCGGCGGTGACCACGGCCCGGGCGTAGTCGGCGGTCTGGAGCAGCCCGTGGACGAACTGGACCTCGTAGCTGCGGATCTCGGCGGCGGCCTCCTCCAGTCCCAGGTAGTTCTGGAACCAGCCGGGCAGGACGTCGCCGTACTCGTGCCACCAGGAGCTGGTGTTGGCGTCGCGCAGCAGTCCGAGGACGCCGGCGCGCTCGTGTTCGGCCTCGACCCCGTACAGGGTGAGCAGGTCGGCCACGTCGCGTTCCTTGAAGCCGACCCGGCCGAGCTCCATCCGGCTGATCTTGGATTCGGAGGCCCGGATCGAGTACCCGGCCTCCTCCCGACTGACGCCTCTGGCCTCGCGGAGCTTGCGCAGCTGGGTGCCGAGCTGCAGGCGCCGTACGGTGGCGCCCCCGCCTGCCTGAGTCGTGCCCATCGACGTCATCCTCCGCGCTAGACCAGCCCCCCGGCCGTCGGCGGCAGTCTGCCACCTGGCACCGACGAACAACAGCCCATCGGTCGTGAACCGCTTGGGGCGGCGGACAACTCCGCTTGTTTGTCCGAGAGTTGACTCCGGCCCGGAAGCCGCTTCTCCGGTCCCGGCCGTCGGCGCCCCCGGAAGAGGACGCGACGGCGAGAGGACGCGACGGCAAGAGGACGCGACGGCGCCCGCCCTCCAACTGGTCGGGGAAGAGGGCAGGCGCCAGGAGACCGCGTTGGCCCGGCGACACTGGCGGGAGCAGCGGGTTGAGCCCCCGGCGATGCGGCGCCGGGCGTTCGGTGGGTGGGCCGGTCGGACCGTCCGCCCGTCAGACCACCAGGGGGCGGTCCGTGGGCCGGATCGGGGCGGGAAGCGGGGTCTTGCCGCCCAGGTACCTGTCCACCGCGGCGGCGGCCGAACGGCCCTCCGCGATGGCCCAGACGATCAGCGACTGGCCTCGGCCGGCGTCTCCGCAGACGTACACGCCATCGACATTGGTGGCGAACCGGCCGTCGCGGGCAATGTTACCGCGCGCGTCGAGATCCGCTCCCAGCTGTTCGACCAGCCCGTTCCTCACGTCGGTCCCGGTGAAGCCCATGGCCAGGGTCACCAGCTGGGCCGGGACGGCCCGCTCGGTGCCCGGCACCTGCTCGAACCGGCCGTCCTTGAACTCCACCTCGACCAGGTGCAGTTCCTGGACGTTGCCGTCCTCGTCGCCGCTGAAGTGGGTGGTGCTGACGGAGTAGATCCGCTCGCCGCCCTCCTCGTGCGCGGAGGTGACCTTGTACGTCATCGGCATGGTCGGCCACGGCTGGTTCCCGGGCCGCTCCTCGCCGGGCCGCGGCATGATCTCCAGCTGGGTCACGGACGCCGCGCCCTGCCGGTGGGCGGTGCCGACGCAGTCCGCGCCGGTGTCGCCGCCGCCGATCACGACGACGTGCTTGCCCTTGGCGCTGATCGGCGACTCCACGTAGTCGCCCTCCTGCACCTTGTTGGCCAGCGGCAGGTACTCCATGGCCTGGTGGATGCCCCTGAGCTCGCGCCCGGGCACCGGCAGGTCACGGGCGGTGGTGGCGCCGGCCGCGACCACCACGGCGTCGAAGCGCTCGCGCAGCTGCTGCCCGGTGATGTCCTCGCCGACGTGGACGCCGGTGCGGAACCGGGTGCCCTCCGCCCGCATCTGCTCGATGCGGCGGTTGATGTGGCGCTTCTCCATCTTGAACTCGGGGATGCCGTAGCGCAGCAGTCCGCCGATCCGGTCGGCCCGCTCGTACACCACCACGGTGTGCCCGGCCCGGGTGAGCTGCTGGGCGGCGGCGAGGCCGGCCGGGCCGGAGCCGACCACGGCGACGGTCTTGCCGGAGAGCCGCTCGGGCACCTGTGGGGTGACCCCGCCGCGGTCCCAGGCCTTGTCGATGATGGTGACCTCGACGTTCTTGATGGTCACCGCGTCCTGGTTGATGCCGAGGACGCACGCGGACTCGCACGGAGCCGGGCACAGGCGGCCGGTGAACTCCGGGAAGTTGTTGGTGGCGTGCAGCCGCTCGATCGCGCCGGTGAAGTCGTCCCGGTAGGCGAGGTCGTTCCACTCGGGGATGAGGTTGCCGAGCGGGCAGCCGTTGTGGCAGAACGGGATGCCGCAGTCCATGCAGCGGCCGGCCTGCTCGGTGATGATCGGCAGCAGGCTGCGCTCGACGTAGACCTCGTTCCAGTCCCGGATGCGGACGTCCACGGGACGCCGCTCGGCCAGCTGCTTGGGCGTGGTCAGGAAGCCCTTGGGGTCAGCCATTAGCCGCCTCCATCATCTTGCGAGTGGTCTCGGCCTCGGAGAGGCCATCGCGCTCAGCGGCGTCCTTGGCGGCGAGCACTGCCTTGTAGTCGGTCGGCATGATCTTGGAGAAGCGGGAGACGCCGCCGCCCCAGTCCGCCAGGAGTTCGGCGGCGACGGTGGAGCCGGTCTCCTCATAGTGCTGCTGCACGGTCTCGCGCAGCCAGTCGCGGTCGGCGGCGGTGGGGGCCTCGATGCCCACCATGCCGTCGTTGACGTTGGCGGGGCGCAGGTCCAGGACGTACGCGATGCCGCCGGACATGCCGGCCGCGAGGTTGCGCCCGGTCTCGCCGAGGACGACGACCCGGCCGCCGGTCATGTACTCCAGGCCGTGGTCGCCCACGCCCTCGACGACGAGGGTGGCGCCGGAGTTGCGGACGGCGAAGCGCTCGCCGGCCTTGCCGCGCAGGTGGACGCGGCCCGAGGTGGCGCCGTAGCCGATGGTGTTGCCGGCGATGACGTGGTTCTGGGCGTCGTTGCCGATGGCCGCCGCCTCGCGGGCCGGGCGGACGACGACCACACCGCCGGAGAGGCCCTTGCCGACGTAGTCGTTGGCGTCGCCCTCCAGCCGCAGGGTCACGCCGCGCGGCAGGAACGCGCCGAAGGACTGCCCGGCCGAGCCGGTGAAGGTGACGTCGATGGTCCCTTCCGGAAGGCCCTCACCGCGGTACCGCTTGGTCACCTCGTGGCCGAGCATGGTGCCGACGGTGCGGTTGACGTTTCGGATCGGCAGCTGGATCCGGACGCTCTCGCCGCGCTCCAGCGCGTCCTCGGCGAGCTCGATCAGCCGGTTGTCCAGGGCCTTGTCGAGCGCGTGGTCCTGGGTGGTGGTGCGGTGGCGGGCCGCCCCCTCGGGCAGCGCCGGCACGTGGAAGAGCGGGGCGAGGTCGAGCCCGGCGGCCTTCCAGTGGTCGATCGCGGGCCGGGCGTCGATGTGCTCGGCGCGGCCGACGGCCTCCTCGATCGAGCGGAAGCCCAGCGAGGCCAGGATCTCCCGGACCTCCTCGGCGATGAACTCGAAGAAGTTGACCACGAACTCGGGCTTGCCGGAGAAGCGCTCGCGCAGCACCGGGTTCTGGGTGGCGACGCCGACCGGGCAGGTGTCCAGGTGGCAGACGCGCATCATGATGCAGCCGGAGACCACCAGCGGGGCGGTCGCGAAGCCGAACTCCTCGGCGCCGAGCAGTGCGGCGATCACCACGTCGCGGCCGGTCTTCAGCTGGCCGTCGGTCTGCACCACGATGCGGTCGCGCAGCCCGTTCAGCAGCAGCGTCTGCTGGGTCTCGGCGAGCCCGAGCTCCCAGGGGCCGCCGGCGTGCTTGAGCGAGGTCAGCGGCGAGGCGCCGGTGCCGCCGTCGTGGCCGGAGACCAGGACGACGTCCGCGTGCGCCTTGGAGACGCCCGCGGCGACCGTGCCGACGCCGACCTCGGAGACCAGCTTCACGTGGATGCGGGCCGCCGGGTTGGCGTTCTTGAGGTCGTGGATCAGCTGCGCCAGGTCCTCGATCGAGTAGATGTCGTGGTGCGGCGGCGGCGAGATCAGGCCGACGCCCGGGGTGGAGTGCCGGGTGCCGGCGACCCAGGGGTACACCTTGTGGCCGGGCAGCTGGCCGCCCTCGCCGGGCTTGGCCCCCTGGGCCATCTTGATCTGGATGTCGTCCGCGTTGACCAGGTACTCGGAGGTGACGCCGAACCGGCCGGAGGCGACCTGCTTGATCGCCGAGCGGCGCTCCGGGTCGTACAGGCGGTCCGGGTCCTCGCCGCCCTCACCGGTGTTGGACTTGCCGCCGAGGCGGTTCATCGCGACGGCCAGGGTCTCGTGCGCCTCGCGCGAGATCGAGCCGTACGACATGGCGCCGGTGGAGAAGCGCTTGACGATCGCGGAGACCGGCTCGACCTCCTCGACCGGGATCGGCTCGCGGCCGAGCCCGTCCAGCTGGAACAGGCCGCGCAGCGTCATCAGGCGCTCGGACTGCTCGTTCACCCGGTCCGTGTACTGCTTGAAGATGTCGTACCGGCGGTTGCGGGTGGAGTGCTGGAGGCGGAAGACGGTGTCCGGGTCGAACAGGTGCGGTTCGCCCTCGCGGCGCCACTGGTACTCGCCGCCGATCTCCAGCGCGCGGTGCGCGGCCGGGATTCCGGAGGCCGGGTAGGCCTTGGCGTGGCGGGCGGCGGTCTCCCTGGCGATCTCGTCCAGGCCGATGCCGCCGAGCTTGGTGGTGGTGCCGGCGAAGTAGCCGTCGACCAGGTCCTGGGAGAGGCCGATGGCCTCGAAGACCTGGGCGCCGCGGTAGGAGGCGACGGTGGAGATGCCCATCTTGGACATGACCTTGAGCACGCCCTTGCCGAGCGCCTTGATCAGGTTCCTGATCGCCTTGTCGGCCTCGACGCCCTGGATGCCCCACTCATTCATGTACGTGCCCTGGGCGACCAGGTCCTCGACCGACTCCATCGCCAGGTACGGGTTGACCGCGCCGGCGCCGTAGCCGATCAGCAGCGCGACGTGGTGCACCTCGCGGACGTCGCCGGCCTCGACCAGCAGCGACACCTGGGTGCGCTGCTTGGTGCGGATCAGGTGGTGGTGGACGGCCGAGGTGAGCAGCAGCGAGGGGATCGGGGCGTGCTCGGCGTCGGAGTGCCGGTCGGAGAGCACGATGATCCGGGCGCCGTCGGCGATGGCGGCGTCGGCCTCGGCGGCGATCGCGGCGAGCCGGGAGGCCAGGGCCTCGCCGCCGCCGGCGACCTTGTAGAGGCCGGAGAGGGTGACGGCCTTGAGGCCGGGCTGGTCGCCGTCGGCGTTGATGTGGACGAGCTTGGCCAGCTCGTCGTTGTCGATCACCGGGAACGTGATGCCGACCGAACGGCAGGCGGCGGCCTCGGCGGCCAGCAGGTTGCCCTCGGGACCGAGGTTGGACAGCAGCGAGGTGACGAGTTCCTCGCGGATGGCGTCCAGCGGCGGGTTGGTGACCTGCGCGAAGAGCTGCACGAAGTAGTCGAACAGCAGGCGCGGCTTCTCGCTCAGCGCGGCGATCGGGGAGTCCGTGCCCATCGAGCCGAGGGCCTCGGCGCCGGTGCGCGCCATCGGCGCGAGGATGACCCGCAGCTCCTCCTCGGTGTACCCGAAGGTCTGCTGACGGCGGGTGACGGAGGCGTGGGTGTGCGCGATGTGCTCGCGCTCGGGCAGCGTGGCGAGCTGGATCTGCCCGCCGGCCACCCATTCCTCGTACGGGTGCTCGGCGGCGAGGGCGGACTTGATCTCCTCGTCCTCGACGATCCTGCCCTGGACGGTGTCCACCAGGAACATCCGGCCGGGCTGGAGGCGGCCCTTCTTGGCGATCTTCTCCTGGTCGATGTCGAGCACACCGACCTCGGAGGAGAGGACGACCAGGCCGTCCTCGGTGATCCAGTAGCGGGCCGGGCGCAGGCCGTTGCGGTCGAGCACGGCACCGATCTGGGTGCCGTCGGTGAAGGTGACGCAGGCCGGGCCGTCCCAGGGCTCCATCAGGTTGGAGTGGTACTGGTAGAAGGCGCGGCGGGCCGGGCTCATGGTGGCGTGGTTCTCCCACGCCTCCGGGATCATCATCAGCACCGAGTGCGGCAGCGAGCGGCCGCCGAGGTGGAGCAGTTCCAGGACCTCGTCGAAGGAGGCGGAGTCGGAGTGGTCCGGGGTGCAGATCGGGAAGATCCGCTCCAGGCCCTGCCCGTTCTTGTTGGCCTGGATGAGGTCGGTGGCGAGCTGCGACTCCCGGGCACGCATCCAGTTGCGGTTGCCCTTGACCGTGTTGATCTCGCCGTTGTGGGCGACGAAGCGGTACGGGTGGGCGAGCGGCCAGCTCGGGAAGGTGTTGGTGGAGAACCGCGAGTGCACCAGGCCGATGGCGGAGGCGTAGCTGCGGTCCGACAGGTCGGGGAAGAAGGGTTCGAGCTGGCCGGTGGTCAGCATGCCCTTGTAGACGATGGTGCGCGCGGACAGCGAGGGGAGGTACACCCCGGCCTCGCGCTCGGCGCGCTTGCGGACCACGAAGGCGATCCGGTCCAGCTCGATCCCGGCCGGGGCGTCCTGGGCCGGGTCCTGTCCGGCGGGCGCCGCGAGGAAGAGCTGCCGGAAGCGCGGCATCACGCCGCGCGCGGTGGAGCCGAGCAGGTCCGGGGTGACCGGGACGTCGCGCCAGCCGAGGACGGCCAGTCCCTCCTCGGCCGCGATCGTCTCGATCCGGGCGACGGCGGCGGCGTCCGCCGCGTCCTCGTCCGGCAGGAAGGCGATGCCGACGGCGTAGGACCCGGCCGCCGGGAGCTCGAAGGAGACCTTTCCGCGCAGGAAGGCGTCCGGGATCTGGGTGAGGATCCCGGCGCCGTCGCCGGAGTCCGGCTCGGCGCCGGTGGCGCCGCGGTGCTCCAGGTTGCGCAGGACGTTCAGCGCCTGCTCGACGATGGTGTGGTCGGCGATGCCGGTCAGGGTGGCGACGAATCCGACGCCACAGGCGTCGTGCTCGTTCCGCGGGTCGTACAGGCCCTGGGCAGCAGGTCGGGCATCCGGCACGAGCGCGTACGGCCGGCTGGTGGCGCCGGCCTGGGGCTCGTTGGCGGAGTGCGTGGATGCGGACAGCATCGGCTCTCCCGTCGTCGTCTTTCGGCAGGTTGGTGCAAGTAGGGACGACGCTGGCCCTGATGCGGTGGTGCGTGGGTGCAAGTTACATGATGCCCGTGACCCTGAGAAGCGGAATATCCGTCCGGATGGCGGGATGCCGCGCAGGTCAGGAGGTGTGTGAGAGGACGCGCCGCAATGCGCGTCCCGACGATTGTGCCCAACCGTCCGCGGCCCGAAACAGCGGCGGTACCGGGCAGCCGTGGAAGCCGATCATGGCCGCCTGCGAATCCATTCCGGGAGCCCGCCCGCGGATGCGAATCCGCGGCGCGGCGGCCCGAATGGTGAGACTAGGCCAGGCGTCGCCGGACCCTCATGTGTGGAACGTCACGCACTCGACAGCATAATCATGCATACGTACGGCTCATCCCAGGTGCCCGCCGATCAGCCACCCGAGCAGGTAGGTCACGCCGGCCGCGGCCCCGCCCAGGACCAGCTGCCGCAGCCCGCTGAACCACCAGCTGCGCGCCGTCACCCGGGCCACCACGGCACCGCAGAAGAACAGCCCGGCGGCGGCCAGCAGCAGGGCGGGCAGCAGCGTGGTCGCCCCCAGCAGGTACGGCAGCAGCGGCAGCAGCGCGCCGAGCGCGAAGCACAGGAACGACGATCCGGCCGCCACCAGCGGCGAGGGCAGGTCGGTCGGATCGATGCCCAGCTCCTCGCGGGCGTGCACCTCCAGGGCCAGCTCCGGGTCGGCGGACAGCTGCCGGGCCACCTCGTGGGCCAGTTCCGGGTCCACCCCGCGCGAGGCGTACAGCTGGGCCAGCTCGGCCAGCTCGCCGTGCGGGTTGCGGGTCAGCTCCAGCCGCTCGACCTCGATCTCGGCCTGCACCAGCTCCCGCTGCGAGGCCACCGAGGTGTACTCCCCCGCCGCCATCGAGCAGGCGCCGGCCGCCAGGCCCGCCAGCCCGGTGAGGATCACCGTCCCGTTCGACGCCGCGCCGCCGACCACGCCGGTCATCAGGGCGAAGTTGGACACCAGCCCGTCCACCGCCCCGAACACGGCCGGCCGCAGCCAGCCCCCGTTGACGTCCCGGTGGTGGTCGGCCGCGGGAATCCGGGGCTGGTGTCCGGCGTCGGGCTCCACAGTGATCGTACTCATCGTCGTTCCCCTCCTGAGTCGGTTCGTCCGCCCTGACCGTAGCCCGCCTGACCTGGGCATTTCCAGCAAAGTAAGGCTGTCCGAACACCACTGGGGCCATCCTTCGCGAGCTTCGCGAAGGATGGCCCCAGTCAGGGAAGGCCCAGGTCAGATCGGGTTCTCGGCGTCCTTTCCGGCCGCCTTGGCGGTCGTCACCGGCTTCTCGTCGGCCTTCTCCCCGGCCTTCTCCCCGGCCGACTTCGCCACCTTCACGCCCTTGTCGCCGTCCTCGGCGTCCTGCTCCGCCCGCGCGGCCGGGTCGATGCTCGCCGGATCCTCCCGGCCGGGCCGCTTCCGCCCCATGATCACGAAGTAGGCCACCGCGCCGAGGAACACCGCGATGGACACCCAGTCGTTCAGCCGCAGGCCGAAGTAGACGTGCGCGTCGTCGATCCGCAGCCACTCGATCCAGAACCGGCCGACCGTGTACGCGGCCACGTACAGCGCGAACGCCCGGCCGTGGCCCAGATTGAACCGGCGGTCCGCCCAGATGACCAGCAGGGCGACGCCGACGCACCAGAGCGACTCGTACAGGAAGGTCGGGTGGTAGACGCCCTTCAGGACCTCGCCGTTGGGCAGCGTCTTGTCGATCTCCAGGCCCCACGGCAGGGTGGTGGGCCGGCCGTACAGCTCCTGGTTGAAGAAGTTGCCCCAGCGGCCCAGCGCCTGCGCGAGCGCGATGCCCGGCGCGATGGCGTCGGCGTACGCGGGCAGCGGCACGCCGCGGCGGCGGGCGCCGATCCAGGCGCCGACCGCGCCGAGCGCGACCGCGCCCCAGATGCCGAGGCCGCCCTCCCAGATCTTGAGGGCGTCCCAGGGGTTCTTCCCGTCGGCGAAGTACAGTCGGCCGCCGTCGGTGATCACGTGGTAGAGGCGGCCCCCGACGAGACCGAACGGCACGGCCCACACCGCGATGTCGCCGACGGTGTGCTTGGCACCGCCCCGGGCGACCCAGCGCCTGCTGCCGAGCCAGACGGCGACGAGGACACCGAGGATGATGCAGAAGGCGTAGGCGCGCAGCGGGATCGGTCCGAGGTGCAGGACGCCCCGCGACGGGCTGGGAATGTAGGCGATATCCATGGCAGTTCCGACGCTACAGGGTCCGACGGCCCCGTCGGACACCCCCGGGGTCACAGAAACCGAACAACGGGTCGGCGCCGCCCCCTCCGGACGGGGAGGGGGCGGCGCGGCGCGATGGGCTCAGCCGGCCGCCGGCGAGGGGTTGTTCGCCTCCGAAGCGGTGCTGGTGGGGGCCGGGGTCTGCCCGTGGGAGCCCGCCGTGCCGAGCTGCTTGCCCTCGTTCGCGGCGTCCACCCACTTCACCAGGTTCGCCGGGGTGATCTCCTCGCCGGCGTTCTTCGGGTAGATCGGCTGGCCGTTGAGCAGCACCGTCGGGGTGGACTTGAAGCTGGACTTGTCGAAGTCCTGCTGCACCGCGGAGACCCATCCGCCGAACTTGCCGTCCTTGACGCAGGACTGGAACTCGGGGGTGTCCAGGCCGTTGACCTGCTTGGCCAGGTTCAGCAGTACGGCCTTGTCGCCGAAGGCGTCGTTGGTCTCGTCCGGCTGGTTGCGGTACAGCACGTCGTGGAAGTCCCGGAAGTGCCCGGAGTCCTGGGCGCAGCCCAGTGCGTTGGCGCCCGTCCTGGAGCCCTTGCCCGGTACGGCCCGGTCGATGAACGACACGATGTGGTAGTTGGTGAAGATCTTCCCGGCGTCCTCGAGCTGGTCGACGGTCGAGGAGAACTCGCGCTCGAAGGTGCCGCAGGCGGGGCAGCGCGGGTCCTCGTAGACGGTGAGGACGGAGGGCGCGTTGCCGGCGCCGACCGGGATGACCAGGTTCTTGTCGCCGATCGTCCCGGCCGGGGCGGCGACCGGGGTCTCCGGCTTGGAGCGCTGGTTCTGCACCACGACGCCGGCGATCACGGCGGCGGCGATCACCGCGAGCACGGAGCCGCCGACGATCAGCTTCTTCCTGCGCCGGGAGGACGTCTCCTCGGCCGCCCGCTGTTCCAGCATCCGCTCGCGGGCGGTGCGCTTGCCTTCTCGGTTCTTCTCGCTCATTGCCTTGACATCCACGGTCGGGGAGCCTTCGTCGGGTGCAGGGATGTGGGGGTCAGCTCGCCAGCCGGGCGTCGGCCGACAGCCGGGTGCGGGGCCGCCACAGCAGCCACCCGGCCAGTACCAGGAATCCGGTGTCGCGCAGGATCTCCTGGAGGTACTCCGTCCGGGACTCGTCGACGTGCCCGCCGCCGCCGAAGCAGCCGCAGTCGATCGAGATGCCGCGCGCCCAGGCGGAGGAGATCCCGGCGATGAAGACCAGCAGCAGCAGCGCGGAGACCGCGGCCACCAGTCGGACGCCGAGGCCGGCCACCAGCAGCAGGGCGAGCGCCAGCTCCAGGAACGGCAGGCCGTAGCCGATCGGCTTGACCAGGCCCTCGGGCAGGATCTCGTAGGCCCGGACGGCCTGGGCGGCCTCCGCCGGATCGGAGACCTTGGCGAGTCCGGCCCACCCCCAGACCACCGCGAGGCCGAGCCGGACGGCGGTGCCGAGCCACTCGCTCCAGGCGGGCACCGGGCGCCGCGCCGTGGGCGTGGGCGCGGGGCCACCGGGCTGCGCGGCCATCAGGGAAACCCCCTCGGGAAACTCGTTCACTCCCTGATGAACCGCGACGGAGGAGGGGCGGTTCCTCCGGATTCAGGAATGAAGCCGGATGAGTGACGTTCCGTCCGGATATCCCGAACATCCGTCCGTCACCGGCAGCCCGTCAACCACCCTTCCTCGAACAGTTCGGGGTGCCGGGCCGCCTCCGCGCAGGCCACCGCCTCCCGCTCCGCCCGCTCCGCCCCCCGCTTGGCCAGGGCGTGCCCCACCTCGGTGTGCACCCCGACCGCGCAGCCGAGCGCCACCCCGGCCGCCGCCGCCCGCAGCAGCACGGCCCGCTGGAGACCAGCCACCGGCTCACCCCTTCCCGCTCGCCCCCGTCACCCCCGCACACGTCCGTGCACTCGTCCCTCCGCTCAACGGTCCCCAACCCCGGCTGATGCGTGTCCCCACCCCTTGTTCACCCGTTCGGGTCCACCCCTCGCCTCGAAGGCCGGCCCACAACGCCGACGGCCCCCCGCTCCCGAAGGAGCGAGGGGCCGCCGGGCACGTCGCGTCAGTGCCGGCGCACGCCCGAGGCCAGCTCCCCGGCCAGGGCCCGCACCGCGTCCAGCGCCGCCGCCTCGTCCTCGCCCGCGGCCAGGATGCGCTTGACGAACGCCGATCCCACGATCACCCCGTCGGCGAACCGCGCGACCTCCGCCGCCTGCGCGGCGTCCGAGACCCCGAGGCCGACGCAGACCGGCAGGTCCGTGGTGGCCCGGGTCCGCGCGACCAGGTCCTCGGCCATCGAGCCGACGGCCGACCGGGTGCCGGTCACGCCCATCACCGCGGCCGCGTACACGAAGCCGCTGCCCGCCGCCGTGACCTCCGCCAGCCGGGCGTCCTTGCTGCTGGGGGCGACCACGAACACGGTGTCCAGCCCGTGCTCGTCCGCCGCCTTGCGCCACTCCTCGGACTCCTCCACCGGCAGGTCCGGCAGGATGCAGCCGGCCCCGCCCGCGGCCGCCAGGTCGGCCGCGAAGCGGGCCACCCCGTAGCGGTCGACCGGGTTCCAGTACGTCATCACCAGCACCGCGGCCTCGGGGTGCGCGGTGGCGACCTCCCGGACGGTCCGCAGCACGTCCTTGATCTTCACCCCGCCGCGCAGCGCGATGTCGTCCGCGGTCTGGATGACCGCCCCGTCGAGCACCGGGTCGGAGTGCGGCAGGCCGACCTCGACCACGTCGCAGCCGCCCTCGATCAGCGCCTTGACGGCCCGGATGCCGCCGTCCACGGTCGGGAACCCGGCCGGCAGGTAGCCGATCAGCGCGGCGCGGTCCTGCGCCTTGGCCGCCGCCAGGACACCACTGAGCTTGCTCGCCATGATCACTTGCCCCCCTCGGCGGAGCTGTCGCCCGAGCCGGCCTTCTCGTCGTACAGCCCGAAGTACTCGGCCGCGGTGTGCATGTCCTTGTCCCCGCGCCCGGACAGCGAGACCAGGATGGTCGCCTCCGGCCCGAGCTCGCGGCCCAGCTCCAGAGCGCCGGCGAGCGCGTGGGCGCTCTCGATGGCCGGGATGATGCCCTCGGTGCGGGAGAGCAGCAGCAGCGCCCGCATCGCGGCGTCGTCGGTGACCGGCCGGTACTCCGCCCGTCCGGTGTCCTTCAGCCAGGCGTGCTCCGGCCCGACGCCCGGGTAGTCCAGACCGGCCGAGATCGAGTGCGACTCGATGGTCTGCCCGTCCTCGTCCTGGAGGACGTACGTCCGGGAGCCGTGCAGCACTCCCGGGTCCCCCTTGGTGAGGGTGGCCGCGTGCCGGGGCGTCTCGGCGCCCTCGCCGGCGGCCTCGCAGCCGAGCAGCCGCACCCCCGCGTCGGGGATGAACTCGTGGAAGATCCCCATCGCGTTGGAGCCGCCGCCCACGCAGGCCACGACCGCGTCGGGCAGCCGCCCGGTCCGGTCCAGCACCTGCTGACGCGCCTCGACGCCGATGACCCGGTGGAAGTCCCGGACCATCATCGGGAAGGGGTGCGGTCCGGCGACGGTGCCGAACAGGTAGTGGGTGGAGTCGACGTTGGCGACCCAGTCCCGGAACGCCTCGTTGATGGCGTCCTTGAGCGTCCGGCTGCCGGACTTGACGGCCACCACCTCGGCGCCGAGCATCCGCATCCGGGCGACGTTGAGCGCCTGGCGCTCGGTGTCGACCTCGCCCATGTAGATGGTGCAGTCGAAGCCGAACAGCGCGCAGGCGGTGGCGGTGGCCACGCCGTGCTGGCCCGCGCCGGTCTCGGCGATGATCCGGGTCTTGCCCATCCGCCGGGTGAGCAGCGCCTGGCCCAGCACGTTGTTGATCTTGTGCGAGCCGGTGTGGTTGAGGTCCTCGCGCTTGAGCAGGATGCGCGCCCCGCCCGCCTCGGCGGAGAAGCGGTGCACGTCGGTCAGCGGGCTCGGGCGCCCGGTGTAGTCCTTGAGCAGCCCGTCGAGCTCGGCGGCGAACGCCGGGTCGGCCTTGGCCTTCTCGTACTCCTCGGCGACCTGCTCGACCGCGGCGACCAGCGCCTCGGGGATGAAGCGGCCGCCGTACGCGCCGAAGTAGCCGCGCGCGTCCGGCACCTGGGCGCCGGGCAGGTAGTCCTTTTCGGACATGGTGTGGTTTCCCTTGACGAAGATGGACGACGATGACGTCTGATCGGCCGTCCCGGTCGTTCGACCGGTCAGCCGGACGTCACCCGCCATCGCCGCCCCGGCACCTGCCCGGGCTCGCAGCCGATGACGTACCGCACCCGACGCCCCAGCACCCGGCGTGCGGGCGCGCGGCAGCCGCGCGGGCGGCAACCGGGGGCGAGTCGGGCGGCGATCTTCATCGGGCGGCGTCAGTCCTTGTGCCGGACGGCGGGGTGGGCCCCGGCGGCGACCAGGTCGGCGACCGCGGCACGCGGGTCCTTGCCGGTCACCAGGGTCTCGCCGACCAGCACCGCGTCGGCGCCCAGGTTGGCGTAGTTGATCACGTCCAGCGGGCCGCGCACACCGGACTCGGCGATCTTGACGATGCTGTCCGGGATGGCGTGGGCGACGTTCTCGAAGGTGTTGCGGTCCACTTCGAGCGTCTTGAGGTTGCGGGCGTTGACGCCGATGATCCGGGCGCCGGCGTCCACCGCGCGCTTGATCTCCTCCTCGTCGTGCACCTCGACCAGCGGCGTGAGACCGATCGACTCGGCGCGCTCGATCAGCGACACCAGGGCCGGCTGGTCGAGGGCGGCGACGATCAGCAGCGCGAGGTCGGCGCCGTGCGCACGGGCCTCCCACAGCTGGTAGGCGGTGACGATGAAGTCCTTGCGCAGCAGCGGGGTGTCCACCGCGGCGCGGACGGCGTCCAGGTCGGCCAGCGAGCCGCCGAAGCGGCGCTGCTCGGTCAGCACGCTGATCGCGGCGGCACCGCCGGCCGCGTAGTCGACCGCCAGGGCGGCCGGATCGGCGATCGAGGCCAGGGCGCCCTTGGACGGGCTGGAGCGCTTCACCTCGCAGATCACCCGGACCCCGTCACCCTTGAGGGCGGCGACGCCGTCCTTGGCCTCCGGAGCCCTGGCGGCCAGCGCCTTGAGCTCGTCCAGGGAGACCCGGGCCTGCCGCTCGGCGAGGTCCTCGCGGACCCCTTCGATGATCGAGTCGAGCACACTCACTCAGGAGCCCCCATCTTTTCTGCCAGTCGGTCGGCGCGAGTCGGCGGGCGGCAGCCCACCGGCTCTTCGATGGTATCGGCACCCGGGGGCGCGGGGCGCACCGGTTCCGCCCCCGTCTCGCGGACCGGACGCCGGCTCCGGCGGTCCTCAGCTGCGGGTTCACCGGTTCCGCACCGGCACCCCCGGCCGTCCTCGGGGCGGCCGGGGGGCTGTGCCGGCTGCCCCGAGGACGGCCGGTCAGACCAGCGGCGGCGCCAGCCCCGTCCCGACCGGCGAGTTGCGCACCACCGTGAACACCAGCACCAGCAGGGCGATCAGCACCCAGCGCCGGGCCCCGACGGTGATCCTCGGCGGCGCCCCGCCGGTCAGCGCGGCCCAGCCCCAGCGCAGCCAGAGCACCCCCAGCACCCCGGCCAGCAGGACCACGACGGCGTTGTCGTGCAGGGCCCCGGTGAGATCCCCGCGGGTCAGCGCGTGGACGCAGCGCAGGCCCCCGCAGCCGGGGCACCACCAGCCGGTGGCGGTCAGGAACGGGCAGTCCGGGTAGTGCCCGGGGACGTTCGGGTCCACCAGGGCGACGTACGCGGAGGGGACGGCCACCGCCGCCAGCGCGGTCAGCGGCGGGCTCAGCCGGCGCAGCACGGGCGGCGGGGCGGAGGCGGTGGGGACGGCGTTCACGCCCCGATTCTGCCCGGGTCGGGCCCGGACACGACGAAACGGCGGGCGTGGCGCGCCCGCCGTTCCGATGTACGACAAACGTGTGGTGCGACGAGCCCGTCGTCAGGCGGCGACGACGGCGCGGGCCTCACGGGCCGCGAGCTGCTCCTCGGCCGACTTGTAGACGTTGGGGCTCGGCTGCTGACCCATGCCGGCCATCGACATGGCCTTGCCGACCACACCGCCGAGCAGGATGATCGCCAGGCTGACCCAGACGAAGAGCACCGACGGCAGGATCATCGCGACGCCCGCGGCGCCGAAACCGACGAAGGAGATGATGACGCCGGTCCAGGCGGCGGGGGTGTGGCCGTGTGCTGCTGCTGCCATCTGAATGGTGCTCCTTGGCTCTCGGGGCCCGGCCGGGCCTGCGGGGCCGCCGGCGGGTTGACGGTTCCATTGTGCCGGGCCACACATCGGCGGCCCAAAGGGGGTGGCGGGTCTATCGCGTCACATGCGCCGCTCAGACGGCCGTCGGGTCCTCGCCGCGGTCCAGTGCCTTCCACAGGTCGCCTGGCGTGTCGGCCTTCGCCGGGGCCTTGCGGGTCGGCGCCTCGTAGCGGCTGCCCATGGCCGGCCAGCCCCGGCCGTAGCGCAGGGTGAGCAGTCCGGCCACGGCCAGCAGCACCCCGCCGACCAGCGCGACCCAGGGCCAGCCGGTGTGCGAGACCTCGGTGGCCGTCGAGCCGGTCAGCGCGAGCTTGCGGGCCGCCTCGTTGTCCAGCGCGGCGGTGTCGCCCGCCCCGGCGACCGCGGCGGCGGCCGCGCCGAGCCCGGCCAGCAGGGTCAGCGCGCCGACCGCCAGCCGACCGACGCCGCGTACCGCGAACACCGCGACCGCCGCGGCGAGGCCCACCAGGGCCAGCCCGCCGGGCAGTTCGGAGATCTTGCCGCCGGTGACGGACACGTCCAGGGTGCCGGCCCGGCCCTCGGCCCAGGTCCGTCCGGCCGCGGTCAGCACCAGCACGGCGCTGAGCACGGTCAGCAGCAGCGTCACACCGAGGGTGCGGCGACTGGAGGAGGCGGGGGCGGGGGTCTGCTCAGCGGTCACCCGTCCACTATCCCCCGGCCGACACCCGGGTCCGTACCCGGGGTGGGGAACTCGTCCGTGCGCAGCACCACCGTCCGGCCGCCGAGCGGCAGGAAGACGTCGTTGCCGAACGGCACCCGCTCGGCCTCCCGGTACACCCCCTCCGGCGACGGCGCGGTGTGCACGGTGCAGACGGCCGCCGCCGGATCGACCACCAGGTAGACCGGCACTCCGCCGTGCGCGTACGCCCGCGCCGCCCGCTCCAGGCCCGGCCGGGCCACCTCCAGCACCGCCTCGACCCCGGCCCCGCCGAACCGGCCCCGCCCGCCCCGGGCGGCGTCCCGGGCGAGCACCGCCAGGTCGGGGGCGAACACCGCCGCGCCGTCCCGGTCGGGGCCGCCGGGCGCCGCCGGGAAGTCGACCGCCACTCCCGACAGCACCCGGCCGTGGCCGGCCGGCTGCTCGCCGAGCTGCCCGACGACGCCGCGCACGACCTCCCAGCGCAGTTCGTCGTACGGCACCCCGGGCATTCCGGCGGCCTCCCTCCGTCTCAGGACAGTTCCGGCGTCCGCAGCGTATTGGCGGTGGCGACGGCCCGCAGCACGGCGGCCGCCTTGTTGCGGCACTCGGTGTCCTCGCCGTGCGGGTCGGAGTCGGCGACCACGCCCGCGCCGGCCTGCACGTACGCGGTGCCCTCGCGCAGCACCGCGGTGCGGATCGCGATCGCGGTGTCCGAGTCCCCGGCGAAGTCCAGGTAGCCGACGCAGCCGCCGTACAGGCCGCGGCGGGTGGGCTCCAGTTCCTCGATGATCCGCATCGCCCGCGGCTTGGGGGCGCCGGAGAGGGTGCCGGCCGGGAAGCAGGCGGTCAGCACGTCGAAGGCGGTCCGCCCGGGGGCGACCTTGCCGGTCACCGTCGACACGATGTGCATCACGTGGCTGTAGCGCTCGATCTGCATGAAGTCGACCACCTCGACGCTGCCCGGCTCGCAGACCCGGCCGAGGTCGTTGCGGCCGAGGTCCACCAGCATCAGGTGCTCGGCCCGCTCCTTGGGGTCGGCGAGCAGCTCGGCCGCCAGGTTCGCGTCCTCCTGCGGGGTGGCGCCGCGGTGCCGGGTGCCGGCGATCGGGTGCAGCATCGCCTCGCCGTCGGTGACCTTGACCAGCGCCTCCGGGCTGGAGCCGACCACGTCGAAGCCGCCCTCGGAGCCGCCGTCCGGCCCGGGGAAGCGGAACAGGTACATGTACGGGCTGGGGTTGGTGGTGCGCAGCACCCGGTAGACGTCCAGCGCGGAGGCCGGGCAGGGCGCCTCGAAGCGCTGCGAGGGCACCACCTGGAAGGCCTCCCCGGCCCGGATCCGCTCCTTGACCACCTCCACGGCGGCGCGGTACGGCTCGCCGCCGAACGGCGAGTGGACCTCGCCGGGGCCGGCCGGGGTGAAGGTGGCCAGACCCGGGTCGACCGGCTTGGCCAGCTCGGCCTCCATCGCGTCCAGCCGGGCGACCGCGTCCGCCCAGGCCTCGTCCACGCCACTGGCCAGGTCGTTGTGGTTGACGGCGTTGGCGATCAGCAGCACGGTGCCGTCGGTGTGGTCGAGCACCGCGAGGTCGGTGGCGAGCAGCAGGGTCAGCTCGGGCAGGCCCAGGTCGTCCGGGTTGAGGTCGGGCAGCTTCTCCAGCCGGCGGACGATGTCGTAGCCGAGGTAGCCGACCAGGCCGCCGGTGAGCGGGGGCAGGCCGTCGTCCTCCCGGCGCGGGGTGTGCAGCGCCGTCAGGGTGGCGCGCAGCACCTCCAGCGGGTCGCCGCCGGTCGGGATGCCGACCGGCGGGGCGCCGAGCCAGCGGGCCCCGCCGTCCGGGCCGACGGTGAGCGCGGCGGCGCTGCGCACTCCGACGAAGGAGTAGCGCGACCAACTGCGGCCCTGCTCGGCGGACTCCAGCAGGAAGGTGCCGGGGCGTTCCCCGGCGAGGCTGCGGTAGAGGCCGATCGGGGTGAGGCCGTCCGCGAGGAGCCTGCGGGTGACCGGGATGACCCGGGTGTCGACGGCGAGCTTGCGGAAGGCTTCGAGATCCATGCTGGGCGGCACCTTCTGGAGTTGCGGGGGGGTCTGGAGTTGTGGCCGGGGTCGTGCGGGTCGGACGGGCTCCGCGGCCGGACGGGCTCTCGCCGTCAGGCGGGCTCCGCGGCCGGGCGGGCTCTCGCGGTCAGGCGAGCGGGAGCACGTCGGCGTCGAAGCAGGTGCGGTCGCCGGTGTGGCAGGCCGCGCCGGTCTGGTCGACCTTGACCAGCAGGGTGTCGCCGTCGCAGTCGAGGGCCACTGACTTGACCGCCTGGACGTGACCGGAGGTGTCCCCCTTCACCCAGTACTCCCGGCGGCTGCGGCTCCAGTAGGTGCAGCGGCCGGTGGTGAGGGTGCGGTGCAGCGCCTCGTCGTCCATCCAGCCGAGCATCAGCACCTCGCCGGTGTCGTACTGCTGGGCGATGGCCGGGATCAGCCCGTCCTCGGTGCGCTTGAGCCGGGCGGCGATCTCGGGGGCGAGGGCGGTGGTGCCGGGAGTGGCGGGTGTGGTGGACATGGGCCCATTGTGTCAGCCCGCCCCACCGCCCCGGCGGGGTCGTCCGCCGGCGGAGGAGGCCCCGGCCGTCCCGTACGGGGCGATTTCGGCCAACCGCCTGCCGGGCGGGGGCCGGGTGGGCCATTCTCGTGGCCATGACCTCCGAGCAGCCGCCCCCCGCAGCCGCCGCCTCCCGTCCGTCCCGCGGCCTGGTCCTCACCGTCGCCGCCGTGCTGGTCGTCCTGCTCGCGGTGGTGGCCACCGCGGTGCTCTGGCCGGACGACGGGAAACCGGCCGCCGCGCCGCCCCCGCCCTCCCCCACGGCCACCCCGACCCCGACCCCGACCCCCACGCCGACTCCCACCCCGACCAAGCCGCAGCCGCCGTACGCCTTCTTCCCGGTCGGCGCGTGCTTCGACCACCCGCAGCTGAGCCCGGTGATCACCAAGGCGGAGGAGCGCCCCTGCGCCGGTGAGCACGACGGAGAGGTGATCGCCGACCTCAAGCTGGCCGACGGCCTGACCGGCGAGATCCAGGTCGCCCTGGCCATGCGGGACGGCTGCAAGGAGGCCGAAGCCGCCGCCAAGGCCCGTCAGGCCGACGGGAAGACCTACTACGGCCGGCAGTTCGGCCCTGCGATGGTCAACTACCAGCAGGGCTGGCGGGACTACACCTGCACCCTGACCGCCGGCAACAAGCAGGGCGGCGCCAAGCTCACCGGGACCCTGCACCCCCAGTAGTACTTCGGCCCTCTCACCGGCACCCGTGCCCCGTCCGGACGGGGCGCGCAACACGGCCGGGCACCCGTGCAACCGATCGGGTGCCTTCGCCCCGGCGTTCGAACGACACCGCCTGCGAGCCTCAGCCGCCCGGCTCCGCGGCCCCGGAGACTTCGAACGCTCGTTTCGTGTTCGCTTGGTGAGAGGACTGAGGTGAAGTCCAGTCAGAACCGGGTGACCGCCGTCACCTGGAGACGCAAACTCGCCAGGGCGATGACCACCGCCCTGGCGTTGACACTCGTACCCTTCGGAATGTCGCTCGTCGAACCGTCGACCGCTCAGGCGGCCGGCCTTCCGGGCGGCCTCGGACCGTGCCTCGGCGCGGACTGCCCGGCAGTATTCCCGCCGGTCAACAACGGTCCCTTCGC
Source organism: Kitasatospora sp. NPDC056783 (assembly GCF_042789895.1). Classification (NCBI taxonomy): domain Bacteria; kingdom Bacillati; phylum Actinomycetota; class Actinomycetes; order Kitasatosporales; family Streptomycetaceae; genus Kitasatospora; species Kitasatospora sp. NPDC056783. The sequence continues at coordinate 3,793 of NZ_JBHUAF010000021.1, read as the reverse complement.
GGGCCGTGACGACGGTGTGAACATCTTCGTCGGCGGCGACTACAACGTCAGGGAATCGGCCGCGGAGGCCGAGGGACACGTGGTGACCCTCGGGAACTTCGACATGAACAAGAGCGGGGCCAGTGCCGTCTTCAACATCGGCATCGTCGGCGCCGGTTCACGCGTCCCCCCGCCGGACGGCGCGGACTTCCTCACCACCGGCGGCAACGTCACCGTCGCCCGGGGCGAGCAACTCCTGGCCGAAGGGGGCGTCGTCCGCTACACGGGCACGGTCACGGGCAGCATCGCCGGAACGGTGATCCAGGACCCGCAGGCCGCGACCGCCTACCAGCCGCTGCGCGGCCAGCTCCAGTCGGCGAGCGAGTGCTACGCCGGGGTCGGCACCCCGCGCCCCGCCACCGGGACCGCCGTCAACCAGGGCTACCAGACCCTGTTCACCGGGGACGGCACCTCCGCGCTCCAGGTCTTCAACGTCGACTTCGACCTCGTCGGCAACGGCGGCGGCCAGCAGGGCATCGCCTTCGCCGGCATCCCCGCGAACGCGACGATCCTGGTCAACCTCGTGGGCGGCCCCCGCGTCATCAACACCTACAGCGGCAGCCTGGCGGACACCGACCCCTGGAACCAGCTGCGCGAACGTCTGCTGTGGAACTTCCCCACCGCGACATCGGTCAGCCTCATCGGATCGGGACAGTTCCAGGGCAGCGTGCTGGTGGGCAACCCGGCCAGCACCGCCACCATGGGCATGCCCGGCTTCAACGGACGGTTCTTCACCACCGGCTCGCTGGTGCAGAACTCCGGCGGGGGGATGACCGGCTCCGAGTTCCACGCCTACCCCTTCGACGGCGACCTCCCGGACTGCGGCACCTCGGTCCCCACCGCCTCGACCACCGTGACGAAGGTCGACTCCGTCACCGGCCAGCCGCTGGCGGGCGCGACCTTCCAGCTCTGGCGCGAGACCAACAGCGTTCCCGGCCTCCAGACCAGGGGCACCACTCCGGACACCGAGGTGGGCGGTCCCTGCACCACCGGGGCCGACGGCGTCTGCTCCGTGAGCGGACTCCCGCTGGGCACCTACTACTGGCAGGAGACCGCGGCACCCCCCGGCTACGACCTGCCCGCGCAGCCGGTGACGACCGTCGTCCTCGACACCAACGGGCAGAACGTCCAGGTCACCGTCCAGGACACCAAGAGCCCGGTCGTCGAGACCGGGTCCACCAGCGTCACCAAGGTCGACTCGGCGACCGGGCAGCCCCTGGCCGGCGCCACCTTCCAGCTCTGGCAGGAGACCAACGGCGTCGCCGGCCTCCAGACCACCAGACCCGACCCGGACACCCCCGTCGGCTCCCCGTGCACCACCCCGGCCGACGGCATCTGCTCCGCCACCGGACTCCCGCTGGGCACCTACTACTGGCAGGAGACCGCGGCACCCCCCGGCTACGACCTGCCCGACCTCAACGTGACCACCGTCGTCCTGGACACCAACGGACAGAACGTCCCCGTCACCGTCCAGGACACCAAGACCGTCGCCCCGACGGCCTCCACCACCGTCACCAAGGTCGACTCGGCGACCGGGCAGCCCCTGGCCGGCGCCGTCTTCCAGCTGTGGCACGAGACCAACGGCGTCACCGGCCTCCAGACCACCGGGGCCAACCCCGACACCCCGGTCGGCTCACCGTGCACCACCCCGGCCAACGGCATCTGCTCGGCGGACGGCCTGCCGCTGGGCACCTACTACTGGCAAGAGGTCTCCGCACCCGACGGCTACGACCTGCCGGACCTCAACGTGACCACCGTCGTCCTGGACGCCAACGGCCAGAACGTCGCGGTCACCGTCGAGGACACCAAGACCGTCGCCCCGACCGGCTCCACCAGCGTGACCAAGGTCGACTCCGTCACCCAGCAGCCGCTGGCGGGCGCGACCTTCCAGCTCTGGTTCGAGACCAACGGCGTGCCCGGCCTCCAGACCAGCGGTGCCAACCCGGACACCCCGGTCGGCTCACCGTGCGTCACCCCGGCCAACGGCGTCTGCTCGGCGGACGGCCTGCCGCTGGGCACCTACTACTGGCAGGAGGTCTCCGCGCCGGACGGTTACGACCTGCCCGCGCAGCCGGTGACGACCGTCGTCCTCGACACCAACGGGCAGAACATCCCGGTCACCGTCCAGGACATGTCTCTTATAGACCTCTGAGGCTGCAGACGCGTGACGAAGGTCGACTCCGTCACCGGCCAGCCGCTGGCCGGAGCCGTCTTCCAGCTCTGGCACGAGACCAACGGCGTGCCGGGGCTCCAGACCACCGGAGCCAACCCGGACACCGCCGTCGGCGCGCCCTGCGTCACGCCCGACACCGGTGTCTGCTCGGCCGGCGATCTGCCACTGGGTACGTACTACTGGCAGGAGACGGCGGCACCCGCCGGCTACGACCTGCCCACGCAACCGGTCACCACGGTCGTCCTCGACACGAACGGACAGAACGTCCCCGTCACCGTCCAGGACAGCCAGACCGTCGTTCCGGCCGGTTCGACCAGCGTGACGAAGGTCGACTCCGCCACCCAGCAACCGCTGGCCGGAGCCACCTTCCAGCTCTGGCACGAGACCAACGGCATCACCGGCCTCCAGACCACCGGAGCCAACCCGGACACCCCGGTCGGCTCACCGTGCGTCACGCCCGACACCGGTGTCTGCTCGGCCGGCGATCTGCCACTGGGTACGTACTACTGGCAGGAGACGGCGGCCCCTCCCGGGTATGACCTGCCCACGCAGCCGGTGACGACCGTCGTCCTCGACACCAACGGACAGAACGTCCCCATCACCGTCGAAGACATCAAGACCGCCGCCCCGACGGGCTCCACCAGCGTGACCAAGGTCGACTCCACCACCGCACAGCCTCTGGCGGGCGCGACCTTCCAGCTCTGGCAGGAAACCAACGGTGTCTCGGGGCTCCAGACGACGGGCATCAACCCGGACACCCCGGTCGGCGCGCCCTGCACCACCCCCGCCAACGGCATCTGCTCCGCGACCGGGCTCCCGCTGGGCACCTACTACTGGCAGGAAACGGCAGCCCCTCCCGGGTATGACCTGCCCACGCAGCCGGTGACGACCGTCGTCCTCGACACCAACGGACAGAACGTCCCCATCACCGTCGAAGACATCAAGACCGCCGCCCCGACGGGCTCCACCAGCGTGACCAAGGTCGACTCCACCACCGCACAGCCTCTGGCGGGCGCGACCTTCCAGCTCTGGCAGGAAACCAACGGTGTCTCGGGGCTCCAGACGACGGGCATCAACCCGGACACCCCGGTCGGCGCGCCCTGCACCACCCCCGCCAACGGCATCTGCTCCGCGACCGGGCTCCCGCTGGGCACCTACTACTGGCAGGAAACGGCAGCCCCTCCCGGGTATGACCTGCCCACGCAACCGGTGACGACCGTCGTCCTCGACACCAACGGCCAGAACGTGCCGGTCACCGTCGAGGACATCAAGACCGTCATCCCCACCGGCTCCACCAGCGTGACCAAGGTCGACTCCACCACCGCACAGCCTCTGGCGGGCGCGACCTTCCAGCTCTGGCAGGAAACCAACGGTGTCCCGGGGCTCCAGACCACGGGCACCAACCCCGACACCCCGGTCGGTGCGCCCTGCACCACCCCGGCCAACGGCATCTGCTCCGCGAACAACCTGCCGCTGGGCACCTACTACTGGCAGGAAACGGCGGCTCCCCCCGGCTACGACCTGCCGCAGCAGCCCGTCACCACGGTCGTCCTCGACACCAACGGGCAGAACGTCCCTGTC
>NZ_JBHUAF010000020.1:0-45767 GCF_042789895.1 Kitasatospora sp. NPDC056783 | reverse complement strand
CGCGGGCGGCGCGACCGGCTAGCTCGGGCGGACCGAGAGGCTGTGGTGGAAGATGTCGCGCGGGTCCCACGCGGCCTTGATCTGCTGCAGCTTGGTGTAGTTGTCCTTGTAGTAGATGGTCGACCAGGGAACCGTCGAGGTGTTCCAGAGCGGGTCCGCGAGGTCCGGGTCGGGCCAGTTGACGTAGTTCCCGTCGGTGACGGTGTTGGGCACCGGCACCCCGCCGGTGCCGGTGTAGACATCCCGGTACAGCTGGCGGAGCCACTGCAGTTGCTGGCCGTCCGCCGCGGGGTCGGACCAGTAGTTGGAGAAGGAGGCGAGCATCACCGAGTCCCGGTGCGCCACCGCGTTCGCCGTCGTGGAGAGGGCGTTGACCTGGCCGCCGAAGGAGAACAGACCCATCAGGCCGGCCGCGTAGGAGTAGGTCGAGTTGGTCATGTACTGGTAGACGGTGCCCAGTTGGGTCGGGGTGAAGCCCTTCTTGTGGTAGGCGCCCTTGGTCTTCGAGCGCAGCTGGAGGGTGGGGATGCCGAAGACGTCGGCCACCTCGGCGGCGCTGGTGGTCGTGGTGTAGAGCCACGGCAGGGTACCGGTCGTGGTGTTCGACGGGGCCGGGACGACGTTCTGGGTGATCGCGGCCGCGAAGGAGGTCAGCTGCTGCTGGGTGCCGCTGACCGTCGGGTCGACCTGGGAGCGGACGACCAGCCCGCCCTTGCCCTGGCGGACCGCGATGAGCGAGGCCCACAGCTGGTTGGCGGCGGCACCGGGGGCGCTGTTCTGCTCGTGCCAGGCACCGAAGTTGGAGACGATCGTGGTGAAGGCCGTCTGGTCGACCTGGGACCAGTCCCAGTACAGCGTGTTGATCATGATCCCGCCCGGGGTGGGCGGCAGCAGCGTGGTCGGGTCGGTGCCGGTGGCGCCGGGCGAGCGCAACCAGAACCGGGTGACGATGCCGAAGTTGCCGCCACCACCGCCGGCGTGCGCCCACCAGAGGTTCCGGTCGGGGTCGGAGGCCGAGTTGGTCGCGATCACCGCCTTCGCCGTACCGGTGGAGTCCACCACGACGACCTCGACCGCGACCAGGTTGTCGGCGACCAGGCCGTACTGGCGCGAGAGCACCCCGTAGCCGCCGCCGGTGATGTGGCCGCCGACGCCGACGGACGGGCAGGAGCCGCCGGGTATCGTCACGCCCCAGCCGAGGTCGAGGGTCCGGTAGACCTGCGAGAGGACCGCACCGCCCTGGACGCAGAAGGCGTTCCTGGCGGTGTCGAAGGTCACCGACCGCATCTCGGACAGGTCGATGACCACCTTGACGTCCGGGTCGTCGACGAAGTTCTCCAGACAGTGCCCGCCGCCGCGCACGGTGACGCGCTTGCCCGCGGCCACCGCCTCGTTGACGGCCTGCACCACCTGGGCCGTACAGCCGACCAGTCGCACGTAGTCGGGATTGCCGGTGAACCGGCGGTTGTAGCCGCGCACCAGCAGGTCCTGGTAGCGCCGGTCCGTGGGTGCCACGGTGACCGGCCCGAAGGCCGGCTGCGCCGTACCGGTAGTGGCGTCCGCCGTGGCCGCCCGGGCCGGCGTGCCCACACCACCCACGCCGCCGCCCACAACGACGCCGGTCGCGGCTGCACCGAGCCCGGCCAGAGTAAAGCGCCGACGAGTCAACTCGGCCATGAAATCCCCCTGTTCCACCAACATTGCGGACGACATCGGACGACAGGTGTTCGAATGTCGCCCCCGCGTGTGGCCAGAATGCTGCCGATGCCACACACCCCGTCAACCGGCCCCCTAAGAACCCCCTATTCCGCGGCTCGGCAGAGCGGATCCGGGGCTTTCTCTGTTTAGCTGCCGAAACGATGTCTCCGCACGTCACACGAGAGTTGGGTTGACATGTCCACCTACTTCATAACCGTGCTGGCCGATGTGCACGAAGGCCGCGAGAAGGATTTCCACGCCTGGTACGAGAACAAGCACATCCCGGAAATCCTCGAAGTCCCGGGAATCGTTTCCGTTCGACGCATGACCCTCAACGAGAACCAGATCGCCGCCGACGAAAGCCATTCCCAGGACCACTACGGCTTCCTCACCCTCATCGAGATCGAGACCGAGGACTTCGACACCACTCTCGACGGCATCAGCAAGCTGGACGGCAGCGAGGTCGCCGACTTCCTGATCCCGGGCCGGATACTCGCCTCCCTGTACCGCGACCCGAAGCTCTACACCCGGCACTGACCGCCCTCGCCACGCCCTGAAACGCGCCACCAACCCAAGTTCCCTGAAGGCGAGTTCGGCGGGCCGCGACTGCCACCGGCAGCCGCGGACCGCCGCATTCCGCGCCACCCTGGCACGCGCCCCGGGGCCGCACGGGTCCGGCCGCGCGGCCTCCCTCCCGGCCGAGGCCGGCACCCCCGTCCTGCTGCCCGGCCACCTGTCGGATGCCGCACGGCGCACCCACACCGGTTCGGCCTCGGCGGCGGGCCATTCGGCCAGCACCCAGCACTCGGCGAGTTCCACGCCCTCGGTGGCATCGCGGATCTCCGTCCGGCGGGAGATCCGCAGGGCCACGAAGCGCGAGTACATGCGCCTGTAGCCGGTGCGGCCCTTGCCCGGACGCGAGCCCTCACGCCACTGCACCGGACGTGCCGCCTTCCGGCCGGCCTCGATGACCAGGGTTTTCAACCGAGCGGGCCGGGTCGGAATACCAGGGCACCGGCGGCCGCCCGTTGTCTCAACTACCCGCCATGACAGAGTCGATGAGTGACAATCAGGTCGCGGTACCAGGCGTAGGACGCCCTCGCGGTGCGGCGCTGGGTGGTGAAGTCGACGTGGACCAGGCCGAAGCGCTGGTGGTAGCCCTCGGCCCATTCGAAGTTGTCGAGGAGGGACCAGGTGTAGTAGCCGCGGATGTCGATGCCTTCGGCGGTGGCGCGGGCGAGGGCGTCGAGGTGGGCGGCCATGAAGTCGATGCGGGGCTGGTCGGGGTCGGTCTCCTCGGTGACGGAGCAGCCGTTCTCGGTGATGGTGAGGGGCGGGAGGGTCTTGCCGTACGACTCGCGCAGGTTGAGGAGGAGTCGGGTGAGGGCCTCGGGGACGACGGGCCAGCCGAAGGCGGTGTGGGGGACGTCGGGGATGTCGACGAGGTCGAAGGGCAGGCCGGGCTGGGTGGGGGCGGCGACGCGGGTGGGGTTGTAGAAGTTGAGGCCGAGGCCGTCGAGGCCGGGGGTGTGGATGAGGTCGAGGTCGCCGTCGCGCACGGCGCCGAAGATGTCGTCGGGGACGCCGAGGGCGGAGAGGTCGGGGTAGCGGCCGAGGAGGACGGGGTCGGTGAACAGGCGGTTGTGGAGGGTGTCGTAGGCCGCGGCGGCGGCGAGGTCGGCGGGTGAGGGGGTGGCCGGTTCGACCGGGGTGAGGTTGTTGGAGAGCATCGCCGCCAGGCCGCGGTCGTGGAGCACCGAGGCGGCCAGGCCGTGGGCGAGGAGCTGGTGGTGGGCGGCCGGGAGGGCCTCGAACATCAGGGTGCGGCCGGGGGCGTGGGTGCCGAGGGCGTAGCCGAAGACGGTGTGGACGAAGGGCTCGTTGAGGGTGATCCAGGCGGGGACGCGGTCGCCGAGGCGGTCGGCCATGACGGTGGCGTAGTCGGCGAAGCGGTACGCGGTGTCGCGGTTCAGCCAGCCGCCGTGGTCTTCGAGGGCCTGCGGGAGGTCCCAGTGGAAGAGGGTGGGCAGCGGGGCGATGCCGGCCTCCAGCAGGGCGTCCACCAGGCGGTCGTAGAAGGCGAGGCCGGCGGGGTTGACGGCGCCGGAACCCGTGGGCAGGACGCGCGGCCAGGCGATGGAGAAGCGGTAGCCGTCGAGGCCGAGGCCCTTCATCAGGGCGATGTCCTCGGGGTACCGGTGGTAGTGGTCGCACGCGACCGCGCCGGTGTGCCCGTCGCGGACGGCGCCGGGCCGGGCGGTGAAGGTGTCCCAGACGGAGGGGCCGCGGCCGTCCTCGCCCACCGCTCCCTCGATCTGGTAGGCGGCGGTGGCGGCACCCCAGCGGAAGTCCGCCGGCAGGTCGAAGCGGTCCGGCATGACGGCCTCCTGACGAGAGACGTGAGGAGAACTCATGTTAGTGACCCGACGCCGAAACGCCAGAGCGGTGCGCCGAGCCTGTCACTGCCAGGGGTAGGCAGGCCGGGGGTAGGCACAGCCGGGTTCTGGCTGATCGACAACGGTCGTACCAGGCTCGGACCATGACAACCGATACGGCTGCCGCCCCGGCCCCGTCCGCCTCCGCCTCCGCCTCCGTCCGCATGACCGGCCGCCAGCTCACCGTCCTGGTGGTCCTGCTCGCCTCCCAGTTCATGATGGCGGCGGACTTCTCGATCCTGAACGTGACGCTGCCCCGGGTCGGTGTGGACCTCGGCTTCACGGCCGGCAACCTGCAGTGGATCACCACGATGTTCGCGCTCTGCGCGGCCGGCTGCACCCTGGTCCTCGGCCGGGTCGGCGACTACCTGGGCCGCCGGCGGATCTTCATCGCCGGCACGGTGCTGCTGACGGTCGCCTCGCTGATCGGCGGCATCGCCACCTCCCCGGCGCTGCTGCTGGCGGCCCGGGCCCTCCAGGGCCTGGCCACCGCGGCGATCACCCCGGCCGCGATGGCGCTGCTCACCACCGCCTTCACCGAGCCCGCGCTGCGCACCAAGGCGCTCGGGCTCAACGGCGTGATGATGAGCTCGGGCTTCACCGTCGGCTCGATCCTCGGCGGCGTCCTCACCGAACTGCTCTCCTGGCGCTGGGCGTTCTTCATCAACATCCCGGTCGCCGTGGCCGCCGTCGTCGTGGTGCCGATCGTGGTCCGGGAGAGCCGCGCCGAGAGCCGTGACCGGATCGACCTGCCGGGCGCCCTGCTGATCACCTCCGGTCTGTTCTCCGGCATCTACGGCATCACCCGGGCCGCCGAGGACGGCCCGGACGCCCTGGCCATCGCCACCCTGGTGGCCGGCGCCGTCCTGCTCGCCGTCTTCTGGGTCGTGGAGGGCCGCACCGAGGACGCCCTGGTGCCGGTGCGCGTCCTGCGCCTGCCGGACATCGCCCTGAGCAACCTCGGCGCGCTGTTCATCTTCGGCGGCGAGACCGCGATGATCTTCTTCACCGGCCTGTACGTCCAGAACGTGCTGGACCGCTCCTCACTGATCGCCGGCCTGGTCCTGCTCGGTGTCGGCGCCGGGCAGATCCTCGGCGGCACCATCGGCCCGAAGGTCGTCGCCAAGGTCTCCCCGCGCGTCCTGCTGGGCACCGCGCTCGCGGGCCAGGGCCTGTTCATGCTGCCCATGGCGTGGATGACGGACGACTCGGCCTGGCTGCTCCCCGTGGTCGTCGCGCAGTTCGCCAACGGCGTCTTCTCGATGCTGGCGATGCTCTCCTTCATGGTGATCGCCACCTCGGCCGTCGACTCCTCGATGCAGGGCATGGCCACCGGCATGGCCACCCAGGCGCAGCAGGTCGGCGTCGCGGTCGGCATCCCGCTGCTGAGCGCGGTGTTCGCCGCGAGCATCGGTGACGGGGGCGGCGCGGCCGACGAGCTGTCGGGCCTCCACCTCGCGCTGTCCGTCGACGCCGGGCTGCTCGTCGTGGCCGGTGTGCTGCTGTGCGCGGCACTGGGCCGTCGCTCCTCGTCGGCCGCGCTCTGATCCGGCCCGATGACCGACCGCTGCCGCCCGGTGGCCATCCTGTCCGGCCCGACGGCCGTCCGACCCCCCGTTCGGCCCCCGTGTGACACTAGGAGCGTGGAAAGACCGGTGAACACCGACCTGGGTAGCTACCTCAAGCGGATGCGTGAGCGGGTCCAGCCGGAGGAGGTCGGGCTCGCGGTGCGCGGTGCGCGCCGGGTGCCCGGCCTGCGGCGCGAGGAGGTGGCGGCGCTCGCCGGGGTGAGCCCCACGTACTACACGCGGCTGGAGCAGTCGCAGACGGCGCACGCCTCGCCCGCCGTCCTGGTCGCGATCGCGCGCGCCCTGGGCCTCGGCCCGGACGAGGAGGAGTACCTGCTGAAGGCGGGCACTCCGGTGACCGAGCGGGAGACGCCGGCCCGGCGGGTCGACCAGATCAGCCCGCACACCCGGATGCTGGTCGACTCCCTCGGGAACGTGGCGGTGGCGGTGCTCAACTACCGCTGCGACATCCTCGGTTGGAACTCGCTCTACCACCGGCTGTTCGCGCCGCACCTGGAGTACGACGCACCGCGGAACGCGGCGGTGCGGCCGAACGTCATCCGGCTGAACTTCCTGGACGACGACGTCCGCGGGCTGTACGTGGACTGGCCGTCGGAGGCCCGGTCGAACGTCTCGTACCTCCGGTTCATCGCCGGCAACCACCGGCACGATCCCCAGCTGGCCGAGCTGATCGGCGAACTGAGCATCGGCAGCGAGGAGTTCGCGAAGCTCTGGGTCAGCCACCGGGTGGCGAACTGCACGGTCGGGACGAAGACCTTCGACCACCCGGGCGTCGGGGAGATCGAGTTGATGTACCAGTCCGCCGACCTGGGCGACGGGAACATCCTGAAGTTCTACCACGCCGAGCCGGACAGCCCGCACGACGCCGCGCTGCGCCTGCTCGCGGTGGACCTCGACCCGGCCCACCGGTTCTGACGGGACACCAGGAAAACCGTCCCGGCGGCGGACGCCGTCCGGCTCGCGGAGCATCACCCGGGCCGCCTGGAGCGCGGTCACGAACAGGGTCGGCCCAACGCCTCCCGGTACCACGGGGCCGCCGCCACGATGCGCGCCAACGGACCGGGCCCCGCAGCGCAGTTGGCGATGCGCCAGATCTCCTCGCTGCGATACCAGTGGTCCCGGGCGACCAGAGCGAACTGACGCTCCGACATCCGGCCGGGGTTCGCCGCGAGCATCCGCAGGCACTGCGCCCACGGCACGTCCGGCCCCGGCGGCGCGGTCAGGACTCCGCACGCGTCCAGCGCGGCCAACAGGTCCCCGACGCGCACCGGTTCGGGATGGCTGGCGTGATGGACGCCGGACGGAACCGCGTGCTCCCCCGTCGCCAGGGCGCCGATCAGGCGGGCCAGGTCGTCACGGTCCACCATGGACAGCCGGGCCGACCCGCCGTCCCAGACCACCGGGACCCGGCGGACCAGTTCGTCCAGCGCGGGCACCACCCACCGGTCGCCCACCCCGGTCACCAGGCCGGGCCGCAGCACGACACCACCGGCGTCCAGCGCGAAGCGCTCGCCGAGGAGCCTGGTGCGGCTGGCCTCCGACACCGGCACGGCCGGCACCCCGGCCACCTCGATGCCCGCGTGCGGCCCCTCGCCGTACACGGCGGCGGTGGACAGGTGGACGATCCGGCCGACGCCGGCCCGCGCGGCCGCGGCCATCAGCGCCTCGGCCCCGCGGACGTTGACCGCCTCGCACTCCTCGGCGCCACCGCTCACCCGGGAGGCGAGGTGGACCAGCACCTCGGCGCCCTCGCACAGCCTGTCCAGCGCCGCACGGTCCGCGAGGCCGCCGGCCACCCAGTCCGCCCGGCCGTCGGCCTCGGGCATCCGGCGGGCCAGCGCGCGCACCCGCGCACCGCCGTCGGCGAGGGTTCGCAGCACGGCGGAGCCGATGAAGCCGGTCGCCCCGGTGAGCGCGACCCGGGTCAGCACGACCGCTCCCGGGACTGCTCGGCGTCCAGCACCAGCCCGTCGCGCACCTCCGGCGTCGCGATGCCGGGCAGCAGGCAGCGCCAGAGGTTGGCGATCCGCTCCGGCAGGTCCACCCGGCCGCTCGCGATCTGCGACATCACCTGCGAACCGGTGAAGCCGGCCACCAGCACCGCGGCGAAGACGCCCTCCTCCGCCTCGGGCAGCAGCTCGCCCGCCGCCCGGGCCGCGGCCAGCTCGACGCGGAAGCACTCGATCCATTCCTGGTAGATCGAATACTCGGACAACCCGGCCTCGCCCTGCTCGACCGCCAGCCGCACACCGGCCCGGAACACCACGTCCCGCTGGAGCTCCCGGGCGAGGTAGAAGGTGAGGTCGACCAACTGCTGGAGGCCCGCGGGCTTCTGCGGAATCCCCTTCAGATGCGCCGCCTGATACATGATCACCGCACGCGCCAGCCCCTCCTTGGACTTGAAGTGGAAGTAGATCGCGCCCTGAGTGGTCGCGGCGCGTTCCGTGATCCGCATGATCGAGCCACCGGCGAAGCCGGATTCGTCGAACACCTCCGCGGCCGCCTCCAGAATGAGCTCGCGAGTACGAACCGCACGCTGCTGCATACCTGCCATTGACGCCTCCCCAGCACCACTTCGAATACACACCCGACACCGGCCTCAACCTTCGTTCGCTATATTCGGCGCCGTCCGCCGTTACGGATGCGCGGCCGAAAGAGCACCAAACGAAGGAAATTGCACTACCATGTCCGATATTGAGACCCGCTCGGAACCGGCCCCCCACCACGCCGTCACCCGAAACCTCGTCCACAAGTCAGACGCGAGCGAGGTCCTCCTCACGACGTGGCGCCGGACCGGACCCGACGCGTTCTCGGTGACCGCACGCTGGCCTGCCGATCGGCCATTCTACCGATCGGCCGACGGCGGCTTCGAGCCCGTACTACTGACCGAGACGGTCCGTCAACTCTTTCCGCTGATCTGCCATGTGGGTTACGACACACCCTTCGACCACCATCTGGTCTGGGAACACTTCCGGTGCGACCCGGACCCTGCGGTGCTGCGCCCCGGTCCCGGACCGGTCACCGTGGAACTGCGCGTGACCTGCTCCGACCTTACCCGCAGGAGAACCGGCCTGGCCGGCATGACGATGGACGTGGACGTCCTACGCGACGGGATACCACTCGCCACGGCCCGTTCCCGGTTCACCGTCCAGTCACCCGCGGTCTACCTCCGGCTGCGCGGCCCGAATTCCGACCGGGCGGTCGCGATGGCGGCCGCACCGCCGGCTCCCGAGGGAATTCCCGCCGTCCGCACCGGCCGCCCGGCCCAGGCCGAAGTAGTGCTTTCCGAAACCCCGCCCGGGGATATCCCGGAACGAATAACGAGCGAAATGTCCGAATTTCCGGGAGAAGGCGCCGCCGGCTGGTGGCTGCGGGTGGACACCGCCCACCCGACGTTCTTCGACCACCCGGTCGACCACGTTCCGGGCATGCTGCTGCTGGAGGCCGCCCGGCAGGCCGCCCACGCGGTGCGGCATCCGCTGCCGGCCCCGGCGGCGACCGTGTCCGCGGTCTTCCACCGGTACGTGGACCTCGACGCCCCCTGCCGCATCACGGCCGGGGTCGAGTCGCCCGCGCTGGTCCGGGTCACCGCCGAGCAGCACGGCCGGACCTGCTTCACCGCGGACGTCGGCACGGCGTGAAGCGGTGCGCCGGCGGGCGGGTGTGCGGACGGGCGGGTGCACCGAGAGGCGGGCAGGCAGGGGGTGATCCGCCCTCGTTGACGGCCTGGCAGTCGACGACGCTCCGGCACCACGGTCCGGACCACCGCCCTCCCGGGATCCCGGTGAGCACGGCTCCCGCCCGGGCCGCCGCGAAACCCGTCCGCCGGATGCCGGCCCGCGGTCATCCGTTTCCGGTGGCCGGAGCGTCCTGGTGGGTATGAAGCGCGAATCGCTCCGCCCGGAGGGCTCCGGATCCGACCCGTTCGACGAGTTCGTCGCGGCCCGGTACCAGCCGCTGCTGCGCGGGGCGTACCTGATCACCGGCAACATCCACGACGCCCGGGACCTCTTGCACGACGCCTTGGCGCAGGTGTACCCGAGACGCTCGACGATCCGCGACACGGGTGCGACCGAGGGGTACGTCCGCCGGACGATGGTCCGCACCCACATATCGCGGTGGCGCCGGACCAGGCGCGAGGTGCTCACCTCCGCGCCGCCGGACGGACCGGCGGTCCAGGACACCGAACGGGACGACGAGTTGGCGACGGCGCTGGCCGGGCTGCCGCCGCGGCAGCGGGCGGCCGTGGTGCTGCGCTACTACCTGGACCTGCCGGTCGCGCAGGTGGCGGAGGAGCTGGGGTGCACGGTGCCCACGGCGAAGACCCACCTGGCGCGCGGGATCAAGGCGCTTCGACAGGAACTGGAACCGGTGAGGGAGTTGGTGGGCCGTGGACGCTGAGGACAGGTTCGAGGAGGAGCTGGTCACCCGACTCGAGAGGCGCGCGGCGAGGGTCACCGGCAGCCCGCCGCCGGCCGGGCTGCGCGAGGCGGGGCAGCGGCGGGCCCGCCGGCGGACCACCGTACGGGTGGTGACGGCGGCGGCCGTGGTCGCCCTCGGCGTGACGGCGCTGACGCGGCTCGCGGGCGGTCTCGGGCCCGGCCGGACCGGAGCCACCGGGCTGAGCGTGGCCGCGGCCAGCCCGAGCGCGGGTGCGACGGCCGGTGCGACGGCCACCCGGTACCTGGCCGTGATGCTGGACTGCGCGAACGGGCCCACGTCGATGCGGACACCGGGCTGGCACCAGCACCCGACCGGGCCGCCGTGGGTGCCTCCGACGCCGGGCCTCCCGTCCCCGGAGGCGCCCACCTCCGGGGCCACCTCGTCCATGGAACCGCCGTCGGGCTACCCGTCATCGGGCTACCCGTCGTCCGGCTACCCGTCGTCGAGCTACTCGTCGTCCGGCTACCCGTCGTCCGGGGGAACCTCACCCGGGGCCACCTCGTCGGCCGCCTCGCCGACCACCTGGTCCCCCCCCTCCGGCACGGCCGCCGAATCACCGTCGGCCTCGGGCGATCCGGTGGAGCTCCGTGCGGCGCGGGCGGGCCAGGCCATCGAGGAACTGGCGATGTCCGACTACGCCGACCGCTACTTCGGCACCTGCCGCGACCGGAACACCGACACGCTCTACGTGATGCGGGTCCCCGGCGGCGATCTGGACACCGCCGTGACCCGCATGGCGGCGGCCGACTGGCCCACGGTGAAGGTGGCGTTCGCCGACGCGGCGGGCTCCCGGAGCCAACTCATGGCCCTCGTGAAGCGGATCACCGCGGACACCGAGGAATGGCGGACCAAGGGCGTGGTGATCGAGGCTGCGACCCTCGCCATCGACGGCGCCGGCGTGGTGGTCGACACCCCGCAGTGGCAGTCCGCCGGGGCGGAGATCAAGGAGAGGTACGGCCCCCTGGTGGCCGAGGTGCGTTAGACCGTCCGGCCGATCCCGCCGGGCGGCGGCCGGGGAAGCCCGACCGCCCGACCGGTGGGTGTCGACGGGCCCGGGCACGGCCCGTCAGGCGGCGGGGAGTCGGGCACGCAGCCAGGCGGGGTCGGGGTTGGTGTACGGCCGGCCGTCGATGACGACGGTCGGGACCGTCTCGTCGCCGTCGTTGGCCGCGCGGACCACCGCCGCCGCCTCCGGGTCGCGCCAGATGTCCACCCAGTGCAGCTGACGGGCCGTCCGGCCCAGCCTCAGGCGCAGCCGCAGGCAGTACTTGCAGCCCGGGCGCCAGTAGACCACCGGCCGGCCGTCGGCCGCGCTGCGGCGCCGGGCCTCCGCCGCCCCGAGCGCCTTCGGGAAGAACAGGGGCGAGTTCATGCCCGCGAGGGCCGCGCACAGCAGCAGGTACAGCCCGGCCGCCACGGGACTCCCACCGAAGGCCAACCCGGCCGCGACGACCACACCGCAGAGGGCGAGCAGCAGCGGCAGCTTCCACACACGCGTCATGGCGGTCCAGGGTATCCGCCGACGCGGCACCGCGCAGCGGCATTCCGGCCACGACGGACGGGGACGCGGAGGACGGGCACGCGGACCGGAACGGGCACGCGGACCGGAACGGGGCGAGCCGCCGGCCCCTACTCCAGGTCCCGCACCCGGCGGATCGAACTGCTCGCCAGGATCGCCGGGCCGGCCAGGCTGCACACCGCCAGCAGGGCCAGCGCCGTCCGCGGCCCCCAGGCCGTGGAGGCGGCGCCCGCCAGCAGCGCGCCGACCGGGATCGCGCCCCAGGAGACGAACCGGACGGTGGCCATCACCCTGGGGAGCAGCTCGGGCGGGGTGTGGGTCTGCCGGTGGGTGCGGGTGACGATGGTGGTGACCACGACGCCCGCCGAGAAGCCCGCGTTGCCGACGGCGAAGACCACCACCCCCCAGCCGGAGCCCGCCAGTGGGAGCAGGAAGGTGAAGAGCGCGGCGACCAGCGCCGACCGGCGCAGGGCGCCGCCGCTGCCGATCCGGGAGGCCACCCGGGGTGTGAGGGCGGCGC
This sequence comes from Kitasatospora sp. NPDC056783, assembly GCF_042789895.1. Taxonomy (NCBI): domain Bacteria; kingdom Bacillati; phylum Actinomycetota; class Actinomycetes; order Kitasatosporales; family Streptomycetaceae; genus Kitasatospora; species Kitasatospora sp. NPDC056783. The sequence continues at coordinate 33,563 of NZ_JBHUAF010000020.1, read as the reverse complement.
CGATCAGGCTGCCCAGGCCGCCGGTGGCCATCAGGGCGCCGACGGCGGCGGGCGGCGCGTCGAGGGTGGTGATCAGGAACACCGGGGTGAGCGTCATCAGCCCGCCGGCGACGAAGTTGACCGCGGTGGCGTCGGCGACGCACGGCCCGATCACCGGGTGCCGGGTGACGAAGTGCCAGCCCTCGCGGATCTGCTCGCGCATGCCGGCTCCGGCCGGGCTCCCGGTCCGCCGTTCGGCGCGCGGCAGGCTGCGCAGCAGTGCGGCCGAGACCAGGTAGCTGACCGTGTCCAGCACCATCGCGGCGGCGCCGCCGACGAGTTGGACCAGCACCCCGCCGAGCGAGGGGCCGGCCAGCTCGGTCGCGGCGCTGCTGCCGGAGAGCAGGCTGTTGCGGGCGGTCAGTTCCTCCTTGGGCACGATCGAGGGCAGGAAGGTGGAGTTGCCGACGTCGAAGACGACGCTCGCCAGACCGACCAGCAGCGCGACCGCCACCAGCTGCGGCAGGCCGAGCACCCCCAGGGCGGCCGCCACCGGCACCGAGGCCACGGCCAGCGCGCGCACCAGGTCCGTCACCACCTGGGTGCCGCGCAGCGGGAGCCGGTGGACCAGGACGCCGGCCGGCAGTCCCACCAGCAGCCAGGCCAGGTAGCCGGCGCCGGTGATCAGGCCGACCTGCCAGGCCGTCGCGTGCAGGGTGACCACGGCGATCAGCGGCAGGGCGACGGTGGTCACCTGGTCGCCGAGGCGGCTGACCAGCGATCCGCTCCAGTAGCGCCAGAACACTCCTGTCCCACGCGCCGGTTCGCGCGCCGCCTCGCGGTCCACCGCGGCCGTCGCCGCTCGCGTCGTCACATCCACCCTCGGTCCCACCCCATCTGTCGCGACCCGCCCACCCGTCCGCGGCGCGCCGGCGGTGTTCTCCGAGCACGCCCGTATCCCCTTCGCGCCGCTCTCCGACGCCGGCCTCCGGCCGGCCGCGGCGCCGCGCCCGCCCGCCCGCCTTCAGGGCCTCGGGCGTCCACCGGCTCAAGCGCCTCACGCTCGCCTTGGACGCCACCCGCACCGTCCGGGGGTCCTCTACCCGGTGATCGACCCGGCAGGCTCGGTGGAGGACGCGATTGGCCTGATCGACCACCTTGCGCGCAGCTGACGACGGCCCCTTCCCTCGTCACCCCGGTGCACCCGGTCAGGATTGTGACGTGACCCTGTCTAGTTCGCTCTCGTCCCGGTGTGATGGGATGACCCTCCACGGGGTGACGTAACGCTGACGGGGGTGCGCGGTGGCACGGAGTGAGTGGCTGCGAGAGCTTGACGAGGACGCGGCAAGTCTGGCGGCGGTGGGGCTGGTGCGCCTGGGCGCGCAGGAGCGGCTCGGCGCCGAGTCCGGGGAACCGGCCTGGATGGGCGGCCTGCGGGCCGCCTCGCTGGCCGACGTCTGGCTGGCCTTCGGCGACGGACCGGCCTCCGGGCTGCGGGTGCCCGCTCCCGCGGTGCTGCGGGCCGTCGCGACCCTGGCCGCGGAGCTGGTCCTGCGCTCCTGCGGGGAGGACGGGCCGACGGCGCTGGGGTGGCTGGGGCAGCGGGCGGCGGAGGCCCGCGAACAGGCGCAGCGCGACGACACCCCGCACCCGGCCGAACCCTGCGCGCTGACCCTGGTGTGGCACGGGGTCCAGGCACTGGCCGCCGGGGACGGGGCGAGCCACGCCCGCCGCATCGACGAGCGCGGCGAGGCGTACGTGCGCGACCACCACCACCGCCAGGACACCCTGGCGCTGGTGCTGTGCTGCACCCGGATCGCCGCGACGGCGCTGGTGGAGCTGTGCGAGGGCGATCCGGAGCGGGTGGACGCCTGGCTGGAACAGGTCGCGGCGCGCTCCATGCCGCGCGACGGCCGGGTGCCGCTGTGGGTGCCCGGGCGGCCCTGGCAGCCGGCCGGCTGAGCGCCCTCGGGATCGGGCCGGGCCGGCTTCCCGGCGACCGGACGGCAGCCGGCCGGCCGGGTCAGGGCACGCCGAGCAGCCGGGCGACCTCCGCCATGGACGGCCCCAGCGGCAGGTCGAGCCGGAGCCCGGCGAGTTCGTCACCCCGGGTCGGCCCCTGGTTGACGATCGCCACCGGCAGCCGCGCCCGGGCGGCCCGGCGGACGAAGCGCAGCCCGGACAGCACGGTCAGCGAGGAGCCCAGGACCACCAACGAGCGCGCCCCGTCGACCAGTTCGTAGCAGCGTTCGACCCGGGGCACGGGAACGTTCTCGCCGAAGAAGACCACGTCGGGCTTGAGCACCCCGCCGCAGTCCGAGCAGGCGGCGACCCGGAAACCGTCCACCAGCCGCCCCGACAGCAGCGCGTCGCCGTCGGGCCGCAGCTCCGCCCCCGGCCGGCGGAAACCCCGGTTGAGCTCCTCCAGCCGCAGGTCGAGCTCGGCCCGGGAGCTCGTGCGGCGGCAGCCGAGACAGACCACCCGGCGCAGCCCGCCGTGCAGTTCGACGGCCTCCCGGGTGCCGGCCGCGTGGTGGAGGCCGTCCACGTTCTGGGTGATGACCGCCGTGACGTGCCCGGACCCGCGCAGCCGCTCCACCGCGTGGTGCCCGGTGTTGGGCCGGGCTCCGGCGATCGCGGGCCAGCCGGTGTGGCTGCGGGCCCAGTAGCGGCGCCGGGCCTCGGCGCTGCCGGTGAACTCCTGGTAGGTCATCGGGGTGCCGGTGCGGCTGCGGCCGGTGGCACCGCGGTAGTCGGGGATGCCCGATTCGGTGGACAGGCCGGCCCCGCTGAGCACCACCGCGCCGCGCCGGTCCAGCAGCCGGGCCAGGGCTTCCAGGGCTTCCGGCCCGGCTCCGCCGCCACGGGCCGGAACGTCCAGGCCGCCAGGGTGTTCGAACGCCTCCATACCGTCGAGGTTAGACCGGCGGCGGCCCGTGGTTCCCCTCCGGGCCGGGCGACCCGGCGTCGGCCCCGACTTCGGTTCGGGCTCCGACTTCGGTTCCGAATCCGGCTTCGGCTCCGACTCCGGCTTCGGCTCCACCGGCGGCGGCGAAGGCCGTGATCCGCTCCAGGGACGGACTCCAGCCCCGGGTGGTGTCCACGACCAGGCAGGGCGCGTCCAGCGCGATCGGCACCCAGCTCTCGATCGGCCGCTCGCCGCGCGCGATGCGGTGCAGCAGTTCGGCGTCCGCGTGGACGGCGCGCTCGGGCGCCTCTGCGGCCCGGCGGGCGATGCGCGCGCGGGCGACCTCGGGGTCGACGGTGCAGCGCACGACGCGCAGCTCGGCCAGGGCGGTGAGCGGTGTCAGGCCGGGGCGCCACAACCGGTCCTGGAAGGCCGACTCCGCCACCAGGTCGGTGCCCGCGCGCAGGTGCTCGCCGAGGGTGCGGAAGAACACCGCCAGCGTCCGGCGGTCCAGGTCGTCGCCGGGGGCCGGGCCGGGTCCGGCGGCGGCCATCCGCTCCTTGATCTCGTCCCGGCAGACCGCCGGACGGCCGAGCGCTTCGGCCAGGGCGTGCGCCAGGGTGGTCTTGCCCGCCCCGGGCGGGCCGCTCACCACGACGAGGCTCGGACGACGGCGCGGGGACGGGGACGGGGGGCGGAGTCCGGTCACGCCGGATGAGTCTGCCCCGGAAGACCGCCGCCCGCCACCTCCCCTGCGGATGGCGGACGGCGGACGGCGGACGGCGGACGGCGGCCAGGTGCCACCGGAATCCCGTTCCAGTGGACCCCCTGCCCGGTAAACCCATCCGAAGCGGAGATGAACACCACCGAACCGCCGCTACAGGAGCAGGTGTTGCCACACCGCCCGCCCGGGTCAGCCCCGGCCCGGGTCCGGCGGCAGCGGCCACCCGGGCGCCCGCCTCGGTCTGCCGGTTGTCCGGGAGGTAGCCGTGGTCATTGTCGTGCCCAGCCATGCGGGAGATTCTCCGCAGCCCCCGTTCCCGGAGCCGTGGCGACGCCCCCCTCGGCACCGTACCGCGCACGCTTGTTGACGGAAAGTCAGCAAGTTCCGTCCATCGCCTTGACGGCGCATGGTCAGGCCTGGAACCTATGGAACCCGGAAACGCCGCGCGCTCCCCGGTTTCCCCACCGCTCGGGAGCCGCCAGAGGTCGTCTTCTCGCCCCTCACCGAGAAAGAGGCTCTTCCATGCGCTTCAGCCGCCACCTCGCCGTCACCGCCGCCGCCGTCTGCGCCGTCACCGCGCTCACGGCGGCCACCGTCCCCGCCTCCGCCGCGCCGGAGCCCCTCGCCGCCGGGCCGGTGCTCACCACCGGAGGCGCGGGCGGCCCGGCCGTCGCGCCGGGCGACACGCTCGCCGCGCCGCTCGCCGCCGGAACCAAGGCCACCTTCTACTCGACCGCGACCAGCACCACCGGCGTCACCTGCGCCACCTCCCAGCTCACCGCCACCACGCTGGGCAACCCGGCCGCGCCGGGCAGCGCGACCGCGTCGCTGACCGGGCTGACCTTCGGCTCGTGCACCGCCAACATCACCGGCGTCACCTCGGTCCGCAGCCTGACGGTCGGCAACCTGCCGTACGGCGTCACCGTCTCCGACGCCCCCGGCCTGCCGGTCACCCTCAGCGGCGGATCCGCCGGGCCGATCCAGGCCACCGCCGTGCTGGACAGCTGGTTCGGCACCATCACCTGCTCCTTCCAGCTGAGCGGCGCCTTCACCGGCAGCGCCGACAACACCGCGCACAGCCTGGCCTTCCGCACCGAGCACTTCGCCAGGAGCGGCGGCTCGGCGCTCTGCCCGGCCGACGGCTACTTCTCGGCGACGTACGGCCCGGTCACCGACGCCAGTCGGACCGGCGGCCCGGCGGTCTACGTCAACTGACCGCCTCCTCCCCCGGGGCGGGCCCGGTGAGCACCGCCGCGTCCGCCCCGGCTCCCGGCCGCGCTCGCTCCCGCCCCGGGCGGCCGGTCACGCCCGGACCACGCCGAACTCCCGGGCGGTGGCCCGGAGTACGGCGATCAGCGCCAGCAGCATCAGCGCGCCGTGGGCCGGCATCGACAGGTACGGCGACACGCCGGGCGCGATGAATTTGAGGTAGCTGCCGAACGAGGAGAGCTGCACCAGCACCGGCAGGTACCAGAGCCGCCCCGGCTGGTGGAAGGCCACCAGCACGCTGAGGATGTCCGCGACGTAGAAGTAGCGTTCGTGCATGGACGGCAGCAGGAACGGCACCGCGATCGCGAAGACGGTGGCCAGCAGCAGCACCCGCTGCCCGGTGAGCCCCGCCGGGTCCTCGGTGCGCCGTACGGCCCGGACCGCCAGCCCGACCAGCGCCAGCACCAGCACACCGGCGACCAGCACGCCCGCCCGGCGCACCACGTCGCTCGCCTCGGACGGCACCGAGACAAACTGGTAGAGCGAGGGCGCGTTGAGCGTGAGGTCCCGGTAGGTCCCCGTCTGGCGGCCGTACACCGTCAGCAGTTGCCAGGGGTCGGCGCCGAGCAGCAGGGCGGGGACATCGAGCGCCAGGTAGGCGGCCGGGACGGCCAGCAGGCTCCGCCACGGCAGCCGCCGGCTCAGGACGACGACCAGCAGCAACGGGAACAGGAAGACCGCCTGGAGCTTGAAGGCCAGGGCGATCCCGAAGAACGCGCAGGCCCACCAGGGCCGTGCGCGTATGAGGTGGTGGACGCCGCCGACCAGGAAGGTGGTGAAGATCGCGTCGGCCTGGGCCCACCACCCGCTGTTGGTGACGACCGTGGGCAGGAACAGCACCGTCACCGCCGCCGCGAACGGCAGCCAGGGCCGGTGCGGCCAGCGCGGCGAGAGGATCCGGTGGGTGTAGTACGCCAGCGCCAGGTCGAAGAGGATCGACAGGCACTTGACACCGGTCATCGCCGGCACCGGCAGGTAGCTGATCCCGGCCATCAGGTACAGGTAGGGGACGTTGTAGTCCGAGAAGCCGCCGCCGCTGAGGGCGTGGAACCCGCCCTGCTCCGCGATGTACCGGGACCACGGGCCGAGGAAGTAGTACCAGTCCGACGACTCGTACTCCAGTAGCAGGGCCCGCACCAGGAGCGCGGACGCCACCGCCGTCACCGCCGCCAGGGCCAGGACCGTCGGGTCGGCCGGGTTCGCGGGTGGCGGCGTGCCGGGGCCCGGCGCGGGCTCCTGGCCGGAGTCTCTGGCATCGGTCTCGGGGCGGTCCGGGAAGCGGGTCATACTCCCGGGACGCCGCACCCGCCGAAGACGGATGACAACGGACCGCGACGATTTTCCGGCGGCCGGCCCCGTGGTGGTCTTCCGGGCGTCGGCGCCGCGCCCGCCGACGCCCCGGGCCGGCGGCGGCTGCCCGCCCGGCCGGGGCGTCGACCGGCGCGCGCTCAGTCGCCGGCGACGGCCGTGAACTCGGCGGTGTGCACCTGGTCGCCGTGCTTGAAGTCCAGGTACAGCCGGTACGGGCCGGCGGTCGGGGCGACGGCGTGGAAGGTGATGTCCGGGCCGGGCGCGGTGGCGCCGTCGCCGGGCTCGCCGTCGGGGTGGACGTGCAGGTAGGCGAGGTCCGCGGCGCGCAGCGCCACCAGGTGGCCGTAGGCGGCGAGATAGGGCTGGAGGTCGGCCACCGGGGCACCGTCACGGGTGACGGTGAAGGTGAGCGGCGCGCCCTCGCCCGCGACCAGCCCGCCGTCCAGGGTGACGGTGTAGCCGCCGGCCTCGGCGGTGGCGGCGGGCTCCGGCAGCGGCCGGGCGGCGCTCTCGCCGGGGAGGGTGAGGTCCACGCCGAGGGTGAGCGGGTCGGCGCCGACGGCCTTGAAGTCCGCGTACGCGTGGTAGACGGCGGGGCCGTCGAACGGGGTCGCCACCCGCCAGATACCGTCGGCGCCCAGCTCGGGGTGGACGTGGCGGTAGCCGGAGAGGTCGGCGCGCACCACGATCAGGTGCAGCAGCGCCTCGTGCTGCGGCTCGTACGCGGTCACGGCCTTGCCGTCGGCGTCGGTGATGCGGAAGGTGAACTCGCCCGCGAGGCCGACGGTCTCCGGCACCAGGGTGAAGCCCTGGGCGGAGGCCGTCAGCCCCTGGGGTGCGCCGTGGTGGCCGTGGTGGCCGTGATGCGCGTGATGCTCCTCGTGCCCGCTGTGCCCCTGGTCGTTCTGATGCGTCGTCATACCGACAACCATGGCCTGCCCGAAGCACGTTGTCCACGGAGAATACGCCCCGTTCACGATACCCCCCACGGGCATTCCGGGCAGGGCGGACCGGTCGGGACGATTCGAAGCGCGAAGGCTCAGGCGCCCGCCTCCCGGTGCCGCCACCGCACCGGGTCCACGGCCCCCGCCGGGCCCGGCGCGGTCCGGGCCGGGGCCCGGTGGCCCGCGGTCGAGAGCACCAGCATCTCGTTCTCCTCGGGCCGGAACTCGTAGGCCACCCGCTCCGTCCGGCTCGGGACCCCGAGGGCCGCCAGTTCCTCGCGCAGCCGGTCCAGCCCCGCGTACCGCTCGCCCGTGTCGTGCGCCACCAGCGGGAAGATCCGCACCTCCCGCCGCGCCACCCGGGCGAGCTCCGCCAGGGCCGCCCGGTGGAACTCCTCGCCGAGCCGGCCGCCGTAGGAGAACAACAGGTGCGAGCTGAGCACCAGGTCGAACGAGTCGTCCGCGAAGGGGAGTCCAGGCAGCGATCCGGCCACGTAGCGGTGCGGGCGGGCGGCGATGTCGGCCCGGAAGGCGCGGGCGTTGGCGGTCCACTGGCGGATCAGGTCGTCCACGTCCGCGTACCAGGACCAGACGTAGCCCTCGGTCTGCCGCACCAGCAGCTCGCGCTTGAAGGCCGTCTCCCGCTCGACCAGCAGGCCCAACTCCTCGCGGTTCTCGGCGTACTGGCGGTCGACGGCCACCGCGTCGATGCCTCGCCGCCCGGCCTCCGCCACGAAGCTCGCCGCGCCGCCCGGGCAGTCCAGGACGCGCTGCTCCAGGTCCCGGTCGTCCAGCGCGAACATCGCCCGGTACTCCGCGAAGGAACGTGCGCTGACCAGCACGGCTCACCCCCTCCCGACGAACGGCATGGTGGTCGGCAGTACCACCAGCGACTGGATGGTGGTGTCCGGCGGCTGCGAGGCCATCAGCACCAGGGCCTCGGTGAAGCGCTCCACCGGAATGGTCGCCTCGACGGCCATCGTCCGGTCCGCCTGCATCGCGGCCGGCTGCGGTCCGCCGTCCACCGGGGCGACGTTGCCGACGTCGATCTGTCCGCAGGAGATGCCGTACGGCCGGCCGTCCAGGGCCAGCACCTTGGTGAGGCCGAGGACGGCGTGCTTGGCCGCCGTGTACGCGATGGACTGCGGGCGCGGAACGTACGCCGAGGGGGCGCCGTTGTTGATGATCCGGCCGCCCGAAGGAGTCTGGGTGCTCATCACCCGGAAGGCCTCGCGGGCGCAGAGGAAGCCGCCGGTGACGATGGTGTCCAGCACCCGGTTCCAGTCCTCGAACGGGGTCTCGGTGATCGGCCGGCGCGGGGCGGCGGCGCCCGCGTTGTTGAACAGCAGGTCCAGCCGGCCGTACCGATCGAGGACGGTGTCGAAGAGCCGGGCGACCTCCTCCGGGCTGCGGATGTCGGTCGGCACCGGCAGCATCCGCGCGGCCCCGGGCCCGGCCAGGGCCACGGTCTCCTCCAACGCGTCCTTGCGGCGCCCGGCGACGACCACCGTCCAGCCGGCCGCCAGCAGCGCCAGTGCCGAGGCCCGGCCGAGGCCACTGCCCCCGCCGGTGACGATCGCCACCCGCCCGTGCGGCTCCACCGCTCCCCCGGGGCTTCCTCCAGCGGTCACAGTTCCCACTCCTCCCCCTCGTTCAGCCAGATCCTCAGCATCCGCCGGGAGTAGCGCCCGGGTTCGTCGACGAACGGGGAACGCCCGTGCAGCACCCGGCTGTTGCGGATGATCAGCAGGTCTCCGGGGCCCATCGGCAGCCCGAAGGCGATCTCCGGCCGGTAGAGCACCTCGTCCAGCACGCCCAGCGCCTCCCATTGACTGTCCGTCAGTTCCGGGCCGCCCCGGTCGGGGGACGACCGGACGGTGCGGGTCTGGTAGTAGCAGCCGATCGTCCCGTCCCTGCGTTCGTAGAGGATCGGGGTGACCACCACCTGCGGTCCGGCCCGTCCGGTCCGGTCGAAGGTCCAGTCCTCGCGGAGCGTGCTCAGCGCGTCCGGCCGCTCCCGCTCGATCAGGTCGTGCACGTGCCGGGCGCTCGCCAGCTTGGTCAATCCGCCACCGTCGAAGGCCGGCTGGAGACAGAGCAGGACCAGCAGGTCGCAGGTGTCGCAGTGGAAGCCGAGTTCGGTGTTGCCGTCGCCGTCCTGGTCCCGCAGCACCGAGGTGAGGTCGCCGCGCCCGTTCTGCGGGACGATCCGGCCGAAGTCCCGCAGCAGGAAGGAGAGCACCTCGGTGATCTCCTGCTCGGGGTGGGACGGGTCCACCAGACCGCTCACATGGGTGATGCCGACCGAGCCGGCGGCCTCCCGGACGAACTCCCGCAGCCGGGCCCGCACCCCCTCGGCCGCGCCCCACCGCCCGGCCCGCGCGTCGGCCCAGAGCAGCCGCCGCTCCCGCTCCGTCGGCCGGAACGACCACAGCTCCCGCCGGGCCTCCAACTCCAGGCTGCTCCAGCCGATTTCGGTCACCGCATTCATGTCGACTCCTCCCTACCGGCCGCCGGCCTCGACGGCCTTCGCCCACAACTCCAGTCCTTCGTCGATCTGTTCGGCCGTGACGACCAGCGCGGGAATCATCCGGACCACGTTGACGTGGATCCCGCACAGCAACAGCAGCAGCCCGTGCCCGGCCGCCGCCTGCTGGACCCGCCGGGCCGCCTCCGGGTCCGGGCTGCCGTCCGGGCGGCAGAACTCACTGGCGGCCATCAGCCCCAGCCCGCGGACGTCGGCGATCCCGGGCGCCCCGGCGGCGACCTCCCGGAGCCCGGCCAGCAGCCGGGTCCCCTGCTCGGCCGCGTTCTCGACCAGCCGCTCCTCGCGCAGCACCTCCAGGGTCGCCAGGGCGGCGGCGCAGGCCACCGGGTTGCCGCCGTAGGTGCCGCCCTGCGAGCCGGGCCAGGCGCGCGCCATCAGCTCGGCGGGCGCGGCGATCGCGGACAGCGGGAAGCCGCTGGCCAGGCCCTTGGCGGTGATCAGCACATCGGGCCGCACCCCCGCCTCGTACTGGTGGGCCCAGAACCGGCCGGTGCGGCCGAAGCCGCTCTGCACCTCGTCCACCACCAGCAGGATGCCGTGCCGGTCGGCGCGCTCGCGCAGCCCCGCCAGGAAGCCGGGCGGGGCCGGCACGTAGCCGCCCTCCCCGAGCACCGGCTCGACGAACAGGGCGGCCGTCTCGGCGGGCGCCGAGACGGTGGCGAGCACCTCGTCCAGTCCGCGCAGGGCGTGCGCCACCGCCTCCTCCTCGGACAGGCCGAGCCGGAAGGCCGCCGGGAACGGCGCCACCGCGACCCCGGGCATCATCGGGCCGACGCCCGCCCGGAACCGGGTGCCGGCCGTGGTGAGCGAGGCCGCGCCCATGGTGCGGCCGTGGAAGGAGCCCTCGAAGACGATCGCGTTCTGCCGTCCGGTCGCCTGCCGGACGAGCCGCAGCGCGGCCTCCACCGCCTCGGTGCCGGCGGTGGCGAAGAACAGCGAGTCCAGACCGGGCGGCAGCACCTCGCCCAGCCGCTCGGTGAGGGTGAGGAGCTGGTCGTGCAGCACGGTGGTGTACTGCCCGTGGATCAGCCGGCCGGCCTGTTCGCGCACGGCCTCGACCACCCTCGGGTGGCAGTGGCCGGTGCTGGTCACCCCCACGCCGGAGGTGAAGTCGAGGTGGCGCCGGCCGTCGGCGTCGTAGAGGTGGAGGCCTTCGCCGCGCACGGCGACGACCGGGGTGGCCTGCTTGAGCACCGGGGAGAGCTGGGACACGGGGCCTGCCTTCACGGGTTGGTCCTGCCTTCACGGATCGGTGGGTTCGGGCCGACGGGCGGCAGGTAGCCGGCCCCGGCGGCCCAGGTGAGCGCGGCCGACCACCAGCGCGGGGTCGGCGCGGTGAAGCGCACCCCCAGCCGGTCGAGCACCCCGGTGGTGTACGTGCTGTCCACCAGGACGCGCCGCTCCTCCTGCGCCGCCCAGGCGCCGGCCACCCGGGCGGCCGTCGGGTGGTGCCGCTCGGCCCGGGCTAGGGCGGCCGCGAAGCCCTCCTCGTCGGTGAGCCGCACGGGGTGGCCGTGTCCGGCCAGCCACCCCACCAGCTCGTCGTGCGGGACGGCGTGCGGCGACTCCACGTGGTACGCCCCGGGCGCGGCGTACGGGTCGAGGGCGATCGCGGCGATCCCGGCGGCCACCGTGTCCACGTGGGAGAACGCGAAGGCGGTGTCCGGCCGGCTCGGCGCGGCGCCCGCCAGCAGGTAGCCGCGGATCAGCTGGTAGATCCGGTTGTCGCCGCCGTTGGCCTGGAACGCGCCGGTCCGGCTGTGCGCCGCGATGTGGCCGCTGCGGTGCAGGTAGGCGGTGTGGCCGCGGGCGGCCCAGGCCCGGACGGCCTGCTCGGCCCGGTACTTGGTCCGCTCGTACGGGGTGCGGAAGTGCTGGCCGATCTCCAGGTCCGCCTCGCCGAAGCGGCGCGGCGGGCCGTCCACGCCGCCGGAGACGGCGAGCGTGGAGACGTGGTGGACCCGGGCGTCCGGGGTGTGTTCGCCGACCCAGTCGAGCAGCCGGCGCACCGCCGTGTGGTTGGTGCGCTCCAGTTCGTCGGGCGAGGCCACCAGCCGGACGTCCGCCGCGGCGTGCACCACCAGCCGGGCGCCCCGGGCGAGGTCCAGCCCGGCCGGGGAGAGGCCGAGGCCGTCCCGGTCGATGTCCCCGGCGAGCGCCCGGACGGGGCGGACCGCACCGGCCGGACCGCCGCCCAGCCGGCGCAGCGCCTCGGCGTCGTCGGTGGCCCGGACCAGGCAGGTGACCTCGGCGCCACGGAGCAGGAACGCCTCCAGCAGGTGCCGGCCGAGGTAGCCGGTGGCGCCGGTGAGCAGCACCCGGGCGGGTTCGCGCACCGTCGCCCGGACGGTCGGGGCCGTCGGGGCGACGCCGCTGTGCAGCAGTTGCCCCGAGGTGGACATCGGTGCCCGGACCGGCCGCCCGGCGTCCGCCGCCCCTGCCTCGGCCGCCACGGTCCGGGCGAACCGGCCGGTGATCCGCTCGGCGGCCGCGTCCGCCGGCCCCGGCCGGCCGTACACCAGGTCGGCCACCAGCCGCCGTTCCACCACCCTTGCGGTGAGCCGCAGTTCGTACAGCGGGTCGCCCCCGGCACAGCGGGCCGCCCCGGCCTGCTCGGCGGCGACGCTCCAGTCCAGCGCGGGCTCCTCGGGCAGCCGGAAGGTGCCGAGGAAGTTGAAGCCGACGGCGGGCCGCTGGCCCGGCACTTCCTCGATCTCCTCCTCCGGCGCGGCGGTTCCACCAGGCGGTGCCACCGCCGCCGCCCAGGCGTAGAAGTCCGCCGTCGGCGGCAGGTCGGCCGGCTTGCGGTCGAGCACCGCCCGGTAGGCGTGCGCCAGGTCGTCCAGAATGATCCGCCAGGACAGCCCGTCGACCACCAGGTGGTGCGCGATCAGCGCGAGCCGGTCATCGGTGCCGGGCGGGCCGGAGAAGAGGTGGACCCGGAGCAGCCGGGCGGCCGACGGGTCGAGGCTGCGGTGGAGTTCGGTGCAGACTCCGGCGACGGTGTCGGCGATCTCCCCGGCCGCGCGCGGGATCCGGGAGTGGGAGACCGGGTCGAGGGCGGCCACCGGACGGGGCTCGCCGCAGCCCTCCGGGGAGATCGGCCTGCGCAGCGCCGGATGCCGTTCCAGCACGGCAGCGACGGCCGCCGAGAGCACCTCCGGGTCGACGTCGGCGCCGCAGCGCAGCAGCACCGACTGGTTCCAGTGCCGCACCTCCCGGAGCGGCAGCTGACGGTACAACCACCGCTGCGCCGGGGCGAGTCGCCCGGTCCCGGAGCCGCCGCGCGGCGCCGGTGCGGAGGGCGCGGCGGGGACGGCGGCCGCCGCCAGGCCCTCCGCCGTCGGGTGCCGGTAGAAGTCCTCGTAGGCGACCCGCAGGCCCGAGCGCCGCAGGAGGGCGATGGTGCGCATGGCGAGGATGGAGTCCCCGCCGAGGCTCAGCACGTCGGTGCGCGGCCCGACCGCGGGCAGGCCGAGCGCGGCCGCCCAGAACCGGGCGATCTCCCCGGCCGGGCCGCTCCCGGCGGCACCGTCCGAGTCGGCCCGGGCCTCGACCAGTTCGGCCGCCAGCTCGGCCAGCCGCGTCCGGTCGAGCTTGCCGTTCGGCCCGACCGGGAACCGCGGCAGCACCAGGATCGGCCGCGGCACGGAGTAGCCGGGCAGCCGGTCCCGCAGGTACGCCGCGAGGTCCTCGACCCCGCCGGATCCGTCCACCAGCCGGACCACGCCGATCAGTTGGTTGCCGAGTCCGTCCGCCCGCAGCAGCGCCGCCGAGCGGGCCACACCCGGGTGGCCGTCCATCGCCCGTTCGACCTCGGCGAGGTCCACCCGGTAGCCGCGGACCTTCACCTGGCGGTCCACCCGGCCCAGGAAGACCAGGTTCCCGTCCGCCCGTCTGCGGCACAGGTCACCGGTGCGGTAGACCGGCCGGCCGTCATGGCGGACGAAACAGCGGGCGGTCTCGTCCGGCCGGCCGAAGTACCCGGGGGTCACGCCCCGGCCGCCGACGAGCAGTTCGCCGACCTCGCCGTCCGGCACCGCCCGGCCCTCGCCGTCCACCACCGTCAGCAGCACCTCGCCGATCCCGGTGCCGATCGGTACGGTCGCCTCCTCGGCGGGCAGTTGGCTCACGGAGGTGACCGGCAGGCAGGTGGCGCCGACAGTGGTCTCGGTCGGGCCGTAGTGGTTGACGAGCCGCTCGGTGGTGCCGCCGTCGAGCAGGGCGGCGGCGAGCGGGCGCGGCAGCGGCTCGCCGCCGAGCAGCACGGTGCGCAGTGGCGGAGAACCGGCCGGGCGGCCCTCCAGCAGGGCGGTCAGGTGCGAGGGGGTGGTCTTCAGCACGTCCACCCGGGCGCGGCGCAGCGAGGCCCAGAAGGCCTGCGGGTCGCGCACCTCGTGGTCCGGGACGAGGTGCACCGAGCCGCCGGTGGCCAGGGCGAGCAGCCAGGCGGTGTGGCCGAGGTCGGCGGCCAGGGTGGTGACGTGCGCGGCGCACGGCGCGTCGGCCTCGGTCAGGTCGAGCCGCCCGGCCAGCGCGCAGGCGTAGTGCACGGCGTTGGCGTGGGTGACGGCCACCGCCTTGGGTTCGCCGCTCGATCCGGAGGTGAAGGAGAGGTAGGCGAGGTCCTCGCCCCGCACCTCGCCCTCCACCGCCGGCAGGTCCGATGGCGCCGACGGCTCCGGCAGCACCGACGGGTCCGGCGGCGCGGCGAGGTCGACCGGCTCTCCGCCGAGGCCCTCCTCGGTGGCCAGCACCCGGGCCACCTCGACGGCGGCCAGCCGCCGGGCCAGGTCGGCCGCCGACCAGTCCGGATCGGCCAGCACGGCCGCGGCGCCCGAGCGCAGTACCCCGTACAGCAGCACCAGCATCCGGGCGTCCCGGGGGCCGACCAGGGCGACGCGGTCTCCCCGGCCGGTGCCGGCGGCGGCCAGCCGGGCGGCGATCCGGCCGGCCGCGGCATCGACCGCGCGGTAGTCGAAGGTGCGGACGCCGTCGCCCAGGGCGGGCCGGTCGGGGTGGGTCCGGGCGAGGTGCGCGAGCAGGTCGGGCAGCGAGCGGGCACCGCGAGCGAGGTCCACCGGGGAAGCGGGGGCGGCCTCGTGCGCGACGTCTGCCGAAGGAGCGGAGTCGGCGGACGGCGCGCACCGGAAGCGCCGGGTCGCGGAGGTCACGCCGACCCACCCCTCGTCCGGCCCGACCGGGCAGGCCCGGCGGCCACCAGGGGGTCGCCCGCCAGGTAGCCGTCCAGCCCGGCCCGCTCGGGCAGCCGTCCGCTCAACTCCCAGGCCAGCATGCGGTGCAGGCCGTCGACGTGGATCAGGCCCGAACGGACCTCCAGGCCCCCGTAATCGGAGTGGTCGATCGGGGCGGTGCTGAGGAAGACGGGCGTGAAGGGGGCCTCCCCCAGCAGCCGCAGCTTCGCCGCGCAGACCGGGTTGGCGACGGCCCAGGCGGCCCCGCCGGCGCGGATCCGCCCGGCCGCCTCGGCGACCGTCAGCCCGGAGCGCGGTACCAGTTCGAGTTTCCCGCCCTCGCTGAGGTGCCAGGGCAGCACGACGTCCAGGACGTCCGCGCGGGTGAGCCGGATCCGCCACCAGCCGCCGGGGATGCGGTCGGCGCGTTCGAGGCTCTCCTCGCCGTACATGTTGCTGTTCGCCTCGTGGTCCCGCTCCACCGGGTGGTCCCGCAGGTAGGCGTCGTGGACCTCGGGGTAGGCGACGGCGGTGACGATCTCCACGGCAGTGCTCCTCAGACGGTTCCGGTGTGCTCGGTGCCGGTACGCTCGGCGCCGACGTGCCCTGCCTCGGCGTACTCCGCGCCGGAGACAGCCGTGCCGGCGTACCCCGTGCCGGCGTACTCGGTGAAGTGCCGCTCCGCGAACAGCTCCGGCCACTGGCCGTCGGCCAGGTCCAGTTCGCGGGCCCGGGCGAGCATCTGCCGCCAGTACGGCTTCACCGGGCGCCAGCGCGCGCCCACCTGGCAGTACGAGGCGTCGACGAAGTACCGGGGCCGGCCCGGCCCGGCGGGCGCCGGTCTGCGGGTGTGGAACAGCGCCGAGTTGAGCAGCACCGTCGAGCCGGGCGGCAGCCGGTCGATGAGCACCTCGCCGGGCAGTTCCGCGGTGCCGTGGTGGGCGAAGGCGGTCTTGCCGGCGACGCGCAGGTGCGAGCCGGGCAGCACGGCCAGGCCGCCGACCTTCTCGTCCAGTCCGCCGAGGTAGTGCAGCGCGTGGACCATCAGCAGCGACGGGTCCGAGCGGTCGTTCGGCTCGCAGTCGTGGTGCCAGGGCTTGCCCGGGACCCCTGGGTCCTGGCGGTCGCTGTGCAGGTGGTGGAAGACGAAGTCCGGCCCGAGCAGACGGGTCAGGGCGCGCATCAGCGGCGGGTGGGTGAGGAGTTGGCCGTGGGCGGGCAGTTCCAGTTCCAGCAGCGGCGGCGGCCCGAGGCGCGCCGGTTCGGCGCACGCGGCGATCGACCGGGCGCGTAGGCCCTCGTCGACCCACCGGTCGACCTCGGGGGCGAGCCGTTCGCGCAGCGCCTCCGGCAGCAGGCCGGGCAGCACGAGGTAGCCGGACTCCAGGAACTGGCGGCGGTGCTCGGTGTCGAGGGCCTCACGCCCTCCGGGGAACATCGTCACCGACCCGACCCCCTCCTTCCGTTCGGCGGGGCACACGAGGGGACTCGGCGCGGCGGGTCCTGGTGCCGCGCGGTTCGGCACAGCGGGTCCCGACGCCGCGGGATTCGGCACTGCGGGTCCTGGCGCCGTGGGGGCTTGGCGCCACAGGAGGTGGCACGAGCAAGGAGGCACACGGGGGTCATCCAGACCTCGGGTGGCGGCGGAGCGTCCGTCACGGGCGCCGCGACCGCCACGGCTGAATCGCGATCACCACGAAGAGACATGCGTTGATCACGCAAGGTAGTCCGTCCCAGGAGTATGAACCTGCCCTCGCGCCCACGACAAGGCCATGCCAACTCGTGGACACCTTCCCGCCACCATGCGGTTCAGCTCCGGCCACCACTCGACTTCCGCCCCACCGGCACCGACGGGCCGCTCCCGCCCCGGTGATTCGCCGCAGGAACAGCGGATGCGGCACAGTGAGGTCATGAGTGCGGGAACCAGGAGCCACCGAACGGCCGGACCGGCCAGGCGCCGTCCGGTCCAGCAGCGCAGTCAGGAGCGGTACGGCCGCATCCTGGACGCCTGCGCCGGGCTGCTGGACGAGGTCGGGGCGACCGCGCTCACCACCAAGGAGGTCGCCCAGCGCGCCCAGGTGCCGATCGGCACCCTCTACCAGTTCTTCGCCGGCAAGGAGGACCTGCTGGCGGCACTCGCCACCCGCAACCTCGACCACTACCTCCAGCGACTGGACGCCCGGCTGGCCACCGCCGCACCGGTCGGCCCCGCCCTGTTCACCGACCTCGCGGTGGAGGAGTTCGTGGCGATGAAGCGCTCGGTGCCGGGCTTCGGCCGGCTGGACTTCGGCCTGGCAGGCGGCCCGGTCGTCCCGCGCGGCGTCCGGGACGAACGGCACCTGCTGGACGCGGGCGTGGACAACAACACGGCCGTCGCCCTGCGGCTCCAGGCGCTCGGCGGCGAGCTGTTCCGCTCCGGCGATCCGGCGGCCACCACGCTGACCCTGCGGGTGGCCCTGGAGGCGGCCGACGCGGTGCTCAAACTGGCCTTCCGGGAGGCCCCGGACGGCGATCCGGCGCTGATCGCCGAGTGCAAGCGGTTGGTGCGCGGCTACCTCGCGCAACAACCCTCCGCCCGCTGACGCCCGGCCCCGCGGCCCTGCCCGGCCCGCCCGCCCCGCCCGCCCGAGGCGTTGCGAGCCCGGCGCGCCCGCAGCACAGTGGATAGCGGGAACGGCCGTGGAGGCGGCCGGCACGCACGACCGGAGGAGCAGACCATGCACGCAGCGGTAGGCGACCAGCTCCACATCCACAGCAGGTCGGTGGGCATGGTGGACCAGAAGGGCGAGATCGTCGAGGTGCGCGGCGCCGACGGCGGGCCGCCGTACGTGGTCCGCTTCGAGGACGGCCACGAAGGTCTGATCTACCCCGGCCCCGACTGCAACGTCGAACAGCGCCAGGCGGAACGCTGACGGACACCCCCGCCGCCCCGCGTCGCGGGCACGCGCGGCGGTGAGGAGCGGTGTCCGCCCCCACCACCCCGCTGCCCGGGGCGCTCGCCGGGCTCGCGCCACTGCTGGACCACTACGGGTACCTGGCGGTGGCGCTGCTCGTGCTGCTCGACAACTGCGGCATCCCGGTGCCCGGGCAGACCGTCCTGGTGCTGGCTTCCGTCTACGCGGGCACCGGACACCTGGACTTCGCCGCCGTGCTGCTGATCGCGGCTGGCACCGCCGCCCTGGGCAACACCCTCGGCTACCTGATCGGCCGCACCGGCGGGCGCGCCTTCGTCCACCGCTGGGGCCGCTACGTGCTGCTCACCCCGGCCCGGATGGAGCGCGCGGACGGCTTCTTCGCCCGGCACGGCGGCAAGGTGGTCACGGTCGCCCGCTTCGTGGACGGGCTGCGCCAGTACAACGGGATCATCGCCGGGACCACGGAGATGCCCTGGCGCCGGTTCCTGCCGTACAACCTGCTCGGCGCGGTGCTGTGGACGGCGGTCTGGGGCACCTTCGGCTACGTCGCCGGGGCCAACATCGGCACGGTGTACCACACCGCGCTGCGCTACCAGGTCTGGTTCGCGATCGGGCTGGGGGCGCTGGTCGCGGCCTTCCTGCTCCGCCAGGTGCTGCGCTACCGGCGCCGGCGCCCCACGGACGCCGACGCCTCCGGGGAGCCCGACTAGGCCGTGTCCCATGATTCGCGTCGGATCAGCGCGCGGCGTCGCGCGCCCGGCGGGAATCATGAGACACGGCCTAGCGCAGCGGGAACACCTCGAACGGCACCGCGAAGCGCGTCCCCAGCCGGCTGCCCGCGCTCCGGCCGAAGCCCTCCAGGAACTCCCGCGGCTGCGCCATCGCCCCGCCGAGCCCGGCCAGGTACGCCTTGTGCTCCGCCAGCGAGGCGACGCCCCGGTCGAAGTGCCCGGTGGTGTCCACCGCGTGCCCGGCATCCGGCGAGGCCACCGCCCAGATCTGCCGCACGCCGTTCCACGGCTCGTGGCCCTCGGCGAGCAGTTCGCGGAACACCCAGCGGTTCCCGGCGTCCCGGACGCCGTCCAGGGTGGCCCGGCCGACCGCGATGTGGTCGGCCTGGTTGAGCAGCACCCCGCCGTAGGTGTCCCGGAAGTTGCTGGTGATCACGATGTCCGGCCGGTGTCCGCGCACCGCCCGGGCGATGTCCCGGCGCAGCGGCAGCCCGTACTCCAGCACGCCGTCCGGGTGGCCGAGGAACTCGACGGTGTCCACGCCGACCACCCGCGCGGAGGCGATCTGCTCGGCCTCGCGCAGCGGGCCGCACTCCTCGGGGGCCAGCGCGTCGATGCCCGCCTCGCCGCTGGTGGCCATCACGTAGACGACCTTCTTGCCCTGGGAGGTCCAGCGGGCGACGGCCGCGGCCCCGCCGTACTCCATGTCGTCGGGGTGGGCGACGACCACCAGCGCGCTCTGCCAGTCCTCGTCCACGGGCTCGAAGGGCGCGGGGGCCTGCTCGGTGGTCATGACGCTCGTTCCTCTCGGTGCGGCTCACGGACGTACGGACGTGCCCGGCCACCGGACCGGGATCCGGCCGCCGACCAGGAACCTACCCCGCGTCGGACGGCGTCCAGGGGTCACGACCCGCGACCGGCCCGCCCGCCATCTGGACGGGCGGCGCGAAGGTCCCGACGGGAGGCTGACGAGGAAACCCGCCCGGTACCTCGCGACGGGGGTGCGCGAGGTACCGGGCGGGCGGAACGGAGGTGTCAGACCGCGTCGGCGGCGAGGCCGGGTTCCGCCGGGGCGGCGCCGGGCTCCTGGCGGGGCCAGCTGATCCGGGTGGCGCACAGGGAGACGACGGCCGCCGAGGCGGCGACGGCGGCCATGCCCCAGAGCAGGCTGGTGGCGCCGGCGATGAAGCCGATCACGGCGGGGCCGGCCAGCAGGCCGGTGGTGCCCATGGCCGCGACCAGGGAGAGCGCGTCGGCGCCCTGCCGGGCGGCGGCGACGTAGACGCACGGGGTCACCGCCGCCACGCCGAGACCGACGCAGGCGAAGCCGAGCAGGGTCGGGACGACGCCGCCGACCGCCAGGGCGAGGGCGAGTCCGAGGCCGGCCAGCAGGCTGCCGGTGCGCACGATCCGCCCGTCGCCGAAGCGGGTGCGCCAGCCGTCCGCGAAGATCCGGGCGCAGACCATCATCACCGAGACCACCGCGATGCCCATCGGGGCCAGCCCGGCGCCCGCGTGCACGTAGTCCTTGAGGTAGAGCGCCGACCAGTCGTTCATGGCGCCCTCGGTGACGGTGCCGAAGACCATCGCCAGGCCCATCCAGAGGGTCGCGACGGTCGGCAGCACGAAGCCCCGGCTCCGCTTCTTCTCCTCCGGTGCGGCGGCCTCCGGTGCGGCGGCCTCGGCCGGGTCGTCCGCCAGCAGCGCCGGCCGGGCGGCCAGGACCAGCACCGCGAGCAGCGCGGCGGCCAGCCCGAAGTGCACCGCCAGGGTGCCGGTGAGGGAGGTGACGCCCGAGGCCAGCAGCGCGGCGAGCAGCGAGCCGGCGCTGAAGGTGGCGTGCAGCCGGGACATCGTGGTCCGCTCGAAGCGGGCCTCCAGCGCCGCGCCCTGGGCGTTCATCGCGACGTTCAGGGCGCCGACCGCGGCGCCGTCGAGGAACAGCACCAGCAGCGTCGACGGGTAGTTCGGCACCACCGACAGCGCGAGCAGGATCACGCCGAGGACGAGCGCGGAGAGCACCGAGAGCAGGCGGGAGCCGAGCCGCCGCATCAGCACCGCGACCAGGGGGAAGGACACCGCCGCGCCGATTCCGCAGGTCATCAGCAGCAGCCCGATCTGGGCCTCGCCCAGGTCGAGCCGCGCCTTGAGCGCGGGCACCCGGGACACCCAGGTCGCGTACTGGAATCCGAGGACGAAGAACAGGGCGCCGATGGCCACTTGGGACCGGCGGAAGTCGTCGCGAACGGGGGACATCGGTATCAGCCCACTTCGGCTCTGGGGTGCGGCCCGGTGACCGGGCCGGTGGAGTGCGGCAGCGGCCGGACCGGGACGGGGTCCAGCGGCATCGCCATGTAGACCGCCCGGGTGCCGTAGCTCTCGGGCAGGTCGATCTCGGGCCGGGCCCGGTAGCCCAGCGCGGTCCACAGCACGTGCGAACCGCGGACGGCGACCAGCGAGGCGGTCCGGTAGCCGGCCGTGCGGGCGGTCTCCTCCAGGTGCCGCAGCAGCCGATGGGACAGTCCCCGGCCGCGCAGCTCCTCGGCGATCACGACGTCGTGCGCGTGCATGTTGGTGGGTCGTTCCCCGGTGCCGTCGCGGTCCTCGCCGCGGCTGAGGTCCGGGCAGGCGAACAGCGGGTACGGCAGGGCGAGCAGGTAGCCGCCGACGCCGCCCTCGTGCTCCAGGACGAAGCAGGTGTCCGGCGAGGCCGCGTGCCGGGAGCGGAGCGCCTCGCGGCCCTCGGACAGGCCACTGGCGGCGTAGGCGCGCTCCTCCAGCGCGACCACGCCGTCCCAGTCCTCCTCCCGGAGCAGCCGGATGCGCGGGCCGGCCGGGGCCTCGGCGTCGAGGCCGGTCCGGGTGCCGATGGCGGTCATTCGGTGCCTCCGTGCCGGGCCGAGCCGCCGCCGCCACCGATGCAGGTGTACGGCAGCGGCTCGAAGCCGTTGAACCCGCGGGTGGCGTAGGCCGTGGCGTACGCGCCGCAGGAGTGGATCCAGACCGGGTCGCCGGAGCCGACCGCGCGCGGGACGCGCACCAGGCCGTCCTCCTGGGCGTACGCGTCGTCGCTGTCGCAGGTCGGGCCGGCCACCACGGCGTTGACGAACTGGCCGCCGGGGTGGGTGGGGAACTCCAGCCGGTACTGCAACTGGTCCATCTCGTACAGGCCGTTGAACTTGCCGCAGCTGAGGTAGAGCCAGCTCTCCCGGGTGCCGTCGAGGCGGCCGCGGGAGGTGAGCCGGGAGACCTGCGCGCGGATCGCGCCGTGGTCGGCGACCAGGTGGCGGCCGGGCTCCAGCAGGAACTCCAGCGGCCCGGCGTTGACGGCGCGCAGCCGCTCCATGCCCTCGCGGATCACCGTGAACATCTTGTCCAGCGGCGGGTCGAGCGGGCGCCCGTGCCGGTCGAGGACGCCGAGGGCGGGCAGGCCGCCGCCGAGGTTGATCCGGGTCGGCGTGATGCCGCGCCAGTTGAGCGCCTCCAGCACGGCGGCCAGCGACTCCACCGCGCCGCCCCAGGCCTCGGCGGTCATCTGCTGGGAGCCGACGTGCACCGAGAGGCCGGACGGGACGAGCCCTGCGGTACGGGCTTCGTCGAGCACCCGCAGCGCGTCCTCGGGCGAGCAGCCGAACTTGTGGCTCAGGCCCCACAGCGCGCCCTCGCCGGTGGTCGCGACCCGGCAGAACACCCGGGCGCCGGGGGCGTGTTCGGCGATCGCCGCGACGTCCTCCACGCTGTCGGTGGCGAAGTCCCGCACGCCCAGCCGGTAGGCCTCGGCGATGTTGCGGTCGGACTTGATGGTGTTGCCGTAGTGGATCAGCTCGGGGGCGACGCCGGTGCGCAGCGCCTGGGCGATCTCCTGGGGGCTGGCCGCGTCGAAGCCGGAGCCGAGTGCGGCGAGGTGGTCCATCACCTCGTCCACCGGGCAGGCCTTCATCGCGAACCGGACGGCCACGCCGGGAAGTTCGGCGCACAGGGCGGCGTACTGGCGGCCGATGCCGTCGAGGTCGTAGATGATCCGGTCGTCGGTGGCGGCGGCGAGGGCGGCGCGCAGCGCGGCGCGGTCGCGCTCGTCGGGGCGGAAGGTCCCGGACGGGGGCGGCGCGTCGGTGTGTACCGCGGAGACGGCCGGGATGCGGTGTGCGGTCCGGGAGGCGGTCCGGTCGGCAGCCTTGGCGGTGGCCTGCTTGGCGGCCTGCGTGGCGACCCGTACGGCGCTCTGGCCGGTCTGGCTGGTCTGGCTGGTCTGGCTGGTCTGGCGTATCACGTGGATCTCCCCGTCCGGCTGGCGTGGCGGCCGGAGACCGCGGTGGCCTTGCTCGCCCGCACCAGCGGGCCCCACGCGTCGATCAGCGCCGCGAAGTCCTCGATGTCCGCCTGCGCCTCGTCGAGCAGGCGCGCCCGCAAGGGCGCCAAGTGGTCGGCGAACTCGGCGTACTTCCCGCCGAGCTTCCGGTAGCAGCGGTCGAGTTCGGCGAGCCTGCGGTGGTTCTCCGCACGGTCCGTCGCGGCGCTGCGACGGGCGGAGTCGGCGATCGCCTCGGGGCGGACGTGGTGGAACTCGTCCAGCAGGGCGCCGCCGGCGGCCTCCATCTCGGAGTAGACCGGGTAGAGGTAGAGCATGGAGAGCAGGAACTTGGCGTAGCGCAGCTGGTACGCGGTGAAGCCGGCCTCGGTGCGCCGGTCCGGAGTGTGGTAGTTGACGATGTGGCGGTTGTGGGTGACGCCCGGCAGGGTCGCGTCGCGCACCAGGTGGTGCAGGAAGTAGTCGCTGCCGATGGTGTCGGTGGCGGGCGGCAGCGGCACCCGTTCGTACACCTCGTGGTCGAGGCCGATGTTGCACATGTCGATGCGCCAGATGTCGGGCAGGTCGAGCACGGCGCGGTCGGTGGTGAACGGTTCGGTGCCGCCGCCGGTGAAGGAGTCGGCGACCAGTTCGCGCTTCTCCTGCTCGCTCGCGCCGGTGTCCGCCCAGAGCGCGACCACGTCGTGGTAGACCTCGGGGTCGAGGTCGCGGATCCCGCCGAGGTCGACGGAGAGTTCGCCGACGAAGGAGGCGCCGACCAGGGCGACGGTCTTGTCCGCGTGCTCCGGGTCCAGGCTGTTCTCGGTGACGGCGGCGGCCGCCTCGGCGGCCTTCAGGCCGAGCGTGGCGAGCTCGTGCTCGATCGGGAACACCGGCTCCCCGTCGAGCAGTTGGTAGCGGCTGTCGGAGTCGCGGCGGTGCACCGAGTCGCAGCCGAGCGCGGCGGCCAGCAGGAACGCCCGGTTGGTGCAGGCGCCGTAGGAGACGGCGTCGGGCAGCATCAGGTCCATGAGGCGGTCCGGGCCGGCCGCGCCGGAGCGCTCGATCGCCTCACGCAGGAAGGCCCGTTGGGCGTCCTCGTCCAGGTGGTGGACGATCACGCCCTCGACGGCCGGCAGGGCGGCGAGGGTCTCGGCGTGCCGGGCGCGGGTCGCGCGGTCGGCGGAGTCCAGCACCAGCAGGTGCACCCGGACGCCGAACCGTCGTGCGGCGTAAGCGGCTTCGGCGCCGATCGCGGTGAGGGTGTCCGCGCACTCGCGGTTGGTGGGCAGGGTCAGGCAGACGTCACGCATTCCCGCTCCCCCGTGGTGTCCCGGCCGTCCGTCTCCGGCTCCTCGTACGGCTTGCCGGTCCAGGACCGCAGGCCGAGCAGCTTCTCCCCCAGCTCGGTGAGTTCGGCGGTGCCGTAGCGCAGCGCCTCGGGCCGGTCGGCGTCGCCGACCAGGGTGCGGTTCCAGTCCGGGGTGCCGAGTGTGCGCCAGGACTCCACCCGGGAGCGGCGCAGCTTCTCGGACTCCTCCAGCGCGGGCATCATCGACAGGTACTGCACCGCGCGCACCCCGTTCTCGGAGGTGTTGCGCTCCACGCCGTGGGCGAGCAGGCCGTTCCAGATCAGCAGGTCGCCGGCCTTCAGCTCGGGCCGCACGACGGGGAACTCCTCGCGGTCGACGTCGGGGCGGATCGGGTCGCGGTCGGCCGGCTGGGCGGCCTGCCAGGTGTTGAAGCGGCGGAACAGCTCCGGGTCACACTGGAAGCCGCCGTGGTCGTCGGCGGTGTCGTTGAGCGCGATGATGCCCTGGACGCGCTGCGGCAGCATGCCCTGGGTGGTGTCGACGTCCCAGTGCAGTTCGATGTCGAAGCCGCGGTCGGTGGACTCGATCAGCGCGCGGTCGCGGTTGCGGACGTTCGGCGGGTTGAGGTTGAGCCGGTCGAGGGTGACCCAGAGTTCCTCGCAGTCCCACACGTCCACGAAGGCGTCGTAGACGCGCTGTGACTGGCGGCTGTCCCAGAGGAGCTGGTGGTGGTAGGCCTCGACGAAGCCGTAGATGTGCAGGTGCCGGTCGAGTTCGTCGCGGTACTCGCGCTCCTGGTACCAGTCCTCGGGGCGGTCCGGCGACAGGCCCTGGAACTCCCAGGCGAAGTCGAGCAGTCGGCGCGCGGCCTCGGCCGGGATCGCCTGCTTCACGACCACGTAGCCGTAGGTCTGCCAGAACGCGTAGTCCTCCTCGGAGAGGACGCGCAGCGGGTGCTTCTTGCGGATTTCGCGCAGCGCGGTCCGGGCGAGGTAGCTCTCGGTGTCCGCGCTGAAGTAGGGGCGTTCCGACGCGGCCCGGTACAGGTACTCCCCGGCGGGCGCGTCGGGGTGTTCGGCAGGGCTCGACATGGGCAGTCACTCCGTGGTTCGTGGTCGACGCGGTGGTTCGTCACGCGCTCGTGCGGGCACGGCGAGTCGACGGCCGGTCACCGGCCGCAACAGGGATTCGAGCGCGGACCGAAGGTCCGTCCGCATACGCTCCTTCTCGCTCCGGCCGGCGGGCGCGGAACAGCGCACGTCAGGGGGCCAACTCGCCCGCCCGACAAGGGCCCTCACCCCGCATCAGCCTTTGCCGAACCGCGCTCCCCATACGTTGGACTAGACCAACTAATGGTGTCAACCCTTTCCGACGGGTTGCCGATTGGGAAATCAGCGCAGCTCACAACGCCAATCGACGTTCGCTTTATGTTTCGGAGACTGACATAAGCGGGGGTATGTTTCCGGAATTGACATAATCCCGGAACGGTGAACCGCCCCCGCCCGCCGTACGTTGGGCCTATGGCACGTGAGTCGACGGCTCCTCCCTGGCTGACCGAGGGCCTGCGGCCCCGGGCCGCACCGATCCCCTGGGCCGCGGTCGTCCGCGCCTCCGTGGCGCTCGCGGCCCCGCTCGCGGTGGGCACCGCCACCGGCCGGCCCGGCTACGGCGCGCTGGTGTCGATGGGCGCGCTGTCCGGAGTCATCGGGGACACCGCCGACGCGTACCGGATGCGGGTGTTCACCATCGCCGTCCCCCAACTGTTCGGCGCCCTCGGGATGCTGTGCGGCACCCTGGTCTTCGGCACCGGCTGGACGGCGGTGGCGACGGTCACCGCCGTCGCGCTGGTCTCCGGCATGATCTCCTCGATCGGCGCGGTCGCCTCCGTCTCCGGGCTGCTCCTGCTGCTCAACGCGGTGGTCGGGGCCGGTCTGCCGCTGCCCTCCCCCTGGTGGCTGCCGCCCGCCCTGCTGCTGCTCGGCGGACTGGTGGTCCTCGCCCTGACCCTGCTCGCCTGGCCACTGAGGGTGGGCGTCCCCGAACGGGCCGTGGTCGCCGGCACCTACCGGTCGGTCGCGGGACTGCTGGAGGCCGCCGGCGCCGCCGAGTACGACGCCCGCCGCCGCGAGCTCACCCAGTCGCTCAACCAGTCCTACGACCTGCTGCTCGCCCGCCGGGCCCGCCGGCACGGCCGCTCGCCCACCCTGGCGCGGCTGCTCGCCCAGCTCAACGCGGCGGTCCCGGTGGTCGAGGCGACCGCGGCGGCCCACCTGCGCCCGCCCGAGTACGGGCCGCTGCCCGCCGAGTACCCGGCCGCCGTCCACGCGCTCGCCGACGCCGTCGAACGGGGCCGCACCGGCGCGCCCCCACCACTCGACCTGCCGGTCCCCGCCGGCCCGTCCACCCGCGCGCTGGTCCAGGCGATCGAGCACGCCGCCACCGTCGCGTACGAGGCCGAGCCCGACCCGTACGCCACCGCCGACCGGCTCGGCCGCCCCGCCGGGATCGAGGTCCGGGCCCGGAGGGCGGCCCGGGCACTGCTGCTGTCCGGGACGTCCTGGCGGTACGGGCTGCGGCTGGCCCTGTGCATCGGCCTGGCGCAGGTGCTGGTCTCGGTGATCGCGGTGCCCCGCTCGTACTGGGTGGCGCTGACCGTGACCTTCGTGATGAAGCCCGACTTCG
This sequence comes from Kitasatospora sp. NPDC056783, assembly GCF_042789895.1. Taxonomy (NCBI): domain Bacteria; kingdom Bacillati; phylum Actinomycetota; class Actinomycetes; order Kitasatosporales; family Streptomycetaceae; genus Kitasatospora; species Kitasatospora sp. NPDC056783. Next base: position 6,756 of record NZ_JBHUAF010000020.1, on the reverse strand, counting down.
GCTCGGTGTTCTCCCGCGCGGTGCTGCGCGCGCTCGGCACCGCCGCCGGGCTGCTGATCGCCATGCCGGTGCTGGCCGAGGTGCCGCACGGCTGGTGGGACGTCCCGGTGATGGCGGCGCTGGCCACCCTGATCCCCGCGCTGTCCGCCAAGGGGTACGCCTTCCAGACCGCGGCCATCACCCCGGTGATCCTGCTGCTCTCCGACCTGCTCAACCACCAGGGCTTCCACCTGGTGCTGCCCCGGCTCTACGACTCGCTGATCGGCTGCGGCATCTCGCTGCTGGCCGGGTACCTGCTGTGGCCGGAGTCCTGGCGCACCCGGGTCCTGGACCGCCTCGCCGACGCCGTCCAGGACACCGCCTCGTACGTGTCGCTGGCCTTCACCACCGCGCCCGGACGGGACGAACCGGCCCGCGCCCGGTACCGCCGGCGGCTCTACCGGGACCTGTCCGCCGTGCGCAGCGAGTTCCAGCGGGCGCTCACCGAGCCGCCGCCGGTCGGCGCCCGGGCCCAGGCCTGGTGGCCGGTGGTGATCGCGGTCGAGCGGATCGTGGACGCCACCACCGCCACCCGGGTCCGGATCGAGCACGGCGCGCCGGTGCCGGCCCCCGCCGAGGTCGCCGTCGTCACCCGGGAGCTCGCCGATCTGGCCGAGGCGCTGCGCACCGGTGAGCCGCTGCCGCAGGCGGCGCCGGACATCCTGGCGCCGCACTGCGCGCTGGCCCGGCTGCACCACGAGGTGCACGCGGCCCGGGCGGTGGTGGCCCCGGCGCCCTGAGCCCCCTCACCACGGCCCCGGTTCGGCCGGCCCCGGTTCGGCTCACCACGGCCCCGGCTCCGGCTCTCGACGGCACCCTCGGCGCCGACGCCGACCGCCGGCCCCTCAGTCCTGGATCCGCCGCCAGGGCCGCTCGGCCTCCAGCGCGAAGGCCAGCTCCAGCAGCAGCCGCTCCTGCCCGTGCGCGGCCGACAGGTGCACCCCCACCGGAAGTCCGCCGGACGCCGAGCCCGCCGGCAGCGCGATGCCCGGGCCGCCGGTCACGTTGTTGACCGGGGTGAACGCGACGTAGCGGGTCAGCCGGTCCAGCAGCTCGTCGAAGTCCACGTTCGGGCTCAGGTGCCCGATCGGCGGGGTGGTGTGGGCGAGCACCGGGGAGAGGATCACGTCGTGGCGGTGGAAGATCCGCGCGTACACGCCCTCGGCCCGGCGCAGCCGCCGCAGCACAGCGGGCGTCCGCGCGAACTCGGCCCGGAAGCGGTGGCGCAGCCCGGTGGTCAGGCCGTCCAGCTTCCCGGCCCGGAAGCCCGGGTCGAGCAGCAGCCGTCCGGTGGCCGCGATGGCCCAGGCGATGTACCCCCAGTAGGCGAGGAAGTCCCGGGAGAACTCCTCGCCGAACGGCAGCGTGGTGGGCTCGACCCGGTGGCCCATCGCCTCCAGCCGGGCGGCGGTCTCCTCGACCACCCGCCGGGTCGGCCCGTCGGTCTCGGCGACCGGCGAGTCCACCACCAGGCCGATCCGCAGCCGCCGGCTCCCCGGCCCCTCGACCAGGCCGAGCGGCGGCAGCGCGGGATTGGCGCGGTGCCGCTCGGCGGCGGCGAAGAAGGCGGCGGTGTCGCGCACCGAACGGGTCAGCACGCCGTCGGTGACCAGGTCGATCGGCAGTTTGCCGCCCTGCGCGTTGCCCACCAGCCGGCCCCGGGTGGGCTTGAGTCCGACCAGGCCGCAGCAGGCCGCCGGGATGCGGATCGAGCCGCCGCCGTCGTTGGCGTGGGCGATCGGCACCACCCCGGAGGCCACCAGGGCCGCCGCGCCGCCCGAGGAGGCGCCGGCCGAGTGCGAGGGCCGCCACGGGTTGCGCACCGGCCGGGCGGTGGCGAACTCGGTGGAGGCGTTGAGCCCGAACTCGGGCAGTCGGGTCTTGCCGAGCACCGCCAGGCCGGTGGCGAGGAACTGGTCGGCGAAGGGCGCGGTGCGCCGGGCGGGGCGGGCGCGGTAGGACTCGCTGCCCATGGCGGTCGGCAGGCCGCGCAGGTCCACGTTGTCCTTGAGGTAGCTCGGCACGCCCCAGAGCGGTCCGCCGATGCCCTCCCGGCTGATCCGCGGCCTGTCGTACGAGGCGTGGGCGACGGGCAGCAGGGTGCCGTCCACCCGCGCGGCCCGGTCGACGGCCGCGGCGACCAGCTCCCGGGGGTTGACCTCACCGGCCCGGACGAGCGCGGCCAGCGCCACCGCGTCGTGAGTGCCCAGCGCGTCGTCGGCGAAGGCGTGGACCCGCTCGTCGGTCATCCGAATCCCCCATTCCCTGCCGGGCGTTCCAACGCCCGGCGATCGCACCGGCCGGTCGTACCTGCCCACTTCTACCGACCGGTAATCTCACCCGGCCCCGCGTGCGGGACCCGCCCCGGGGCCGTGGCGACGCCGGCGGCTCCCTCACCCCGCCCGGGCGCGCGGCCAGTGGTCCCGCGCCCCCGCGTTCACACCGTCCGCCGGTCCGCGGTCGTTTCGCCGTACGCGGCCGGGAAAGATCACGTCTCGTTCGCGGACCGCCCAGGTCCTCCCACCCGAACCAAGGTGACGCCCGTGCCCGCCCCCTTCTCCCCGATCACCCGGTTCACCGCGGCCACCGCCCCCGGCGCCCTCCCCCTGCTCGGCCACGCCGCCGCGCTGCTGCACCACCCGCACGCCTTCGTCGCCGGCCTGCCCGCCCACGGCGACCTCGTCCGGCTGCGGCTCGGCCCGCTGCGCGCGTACGTGGTCTGCCACCCCGAGCTGGTCCGCCGGCTGCTCTCCGACGACCGCGCCTTCGACAAGGGCGGGCCCCTGCTCGACAAGGCCCGCGAGGTCTTCGGCAACGGCCTCGCCACCTGCCCGGCCGCCGACCACCGGCGCCAGCGCCGCATGCTGCAACCCGCCTTCCACCGCGACCGGCTGCCCGGCTACGCCGCGCTGATGGCCGAGGAGATCGCCGCCGCCACCGCGCCCTGGCACGACGGCGACGTGATCGACGTCCCCGCCGCGATGTACCGCCTGACCACCGCCGTCACCGCCCGCTGCCTGTTCGCCGCGCACGAGCGGGCCGACTCGCCGCCGGTGCACGAGAGCATGGACGTCGTCACCCGCGGCGTCGGCCGGCGCCTGCTGCTGCCGCTGCCCGGCGCCGACCGCCTCCCCACCCCCGGCAACCTCCGCTTCCGGCGCGCCCGGCGGGACCTGCGGGAGATCACCGGACGGCTGATCGCCGACTACCGGGCCGCCGGCACCGACCACCGGGACCTGCTCTCCACCCTGCTGGAGGCGCGCGACGAGAACGGGCGCGGCCTGTCCGACGCCGAGGTCCACGAACAGGTGGTCACCTTCCTGCTGGCCGGCATGGAGACCACCGCGGCCACCCTCTCCTGGGCCTGGACGCTGCTCGCCGCCAACCCGGCCGTCCGCGAGCGGCTGCACGCCGAACTCGACACCGTGCTGGACGGCCGCCCCGCCCGCCACGAGGACCTGCCCGCCCTGCCGCTCACCGCCCGGATCGTCAGCGAGACCCTGCGGCTCTACCCGCCGCCGTGGATCCTCGGCCGCACCGCCACCGCCGACACCGAACTCGGCGGCCACCGCGTCCCGGCCGGCACCACCCTGCTGTACAGCCCGTACCTGCTGCACCGCCGGGCCGACCTGTTCCCCCGCCCCCACCGCTTCGACCCCGACCGCTGGCTCACCACCGCCCGCCCGTCCCCCGGCACCTACGCGCCCTTCGGCCTCGGTGCCCGCCGCTGCATCGGCGACGCCTTCGGCACCACCGAGGCCGTCCTCGCCGTCGCCACCATCGCCGCCCGCTGGACCATCGCCCCCACCCCCGGCCGGCCGGTCCGCCCCACCCGCAGCTCCTCGCTGTCCCCCCGGCCCTTCAGCGCGACCCTGGCCCGCCGGGTCCGCTGACCGGGCTCCGGCCGGTCCCGGGCGACCGGGCTTCGGTACTGTCCCCGCGTGGCCGGCCGTACGGGCGCCGGCCGGACCCACGCCTCTCGACCGGGACGTCACCAGACCATGAACGCTCGAACCCCCGCGGGGCTCCTGACCGGGCCGCTCCGCGCCGTCCGGACGTATCCGCGCCGCTCACCGCTGACCTTCGGCTACGTCGTCCTGCTCCTGATCGGGCACGTCTGGGTGGAGAACCTGCTCACCGCCGACCGGGCGGACGCCCTCCGCGACCACATCAGCACCAACCTCGACAACCTGCACGACCACCCGGTCACCGCCCTGTTCGGCAGCGCGCTGCTCTTCGACGGCACCCTCACGGAGATCCTCACCACCGGCTTCGGCGGCACCCTGATCACCCTGGGCCTCGGTGTCTGCTGCTGCCTCGCCTGGACGGAACGCCGCTTCGGCAGCCTGCGCGCCGCCGCCGTCTTCCTCGGCGGGCACGTCCTCGCCACCCTGCTCACCGCCGTGGTCATCCTGCTCGCCCTGCGCCAGGGCTGGTACCCGCAGAGCGTGCGCCAGGCCTCGGACTACGGCATCAGCTACGGCGCCCAGACCGTGCTCGCCCTCGCCACCCTCGCCCTGCCCCGCTGGGCCCGGCTGCCCTGGGCCGCCTTCGTGGTCGGCTGGCCGCTCTCCGGCGGCGGCGAACGGCCCGGCCCGCTCCCGGACTTCACCACGGTCGGCCACCTCCTCGCCGCCGCCCTCGGCTTCGCCCTGGCCGCCGCCGTGGCCGTCACCGCCTCGCGCCGCCGACGGGCCGGCGCCCGGGCCGAACGCGTCAGCGAGGCGGTCGCCGGTCGTCGGCGATGACGGTGAGCAGCCGCTCGATGTTCTCCAGCCGGCGCCGCAGGTCCTCGACGTCGCGGCGGGAGGCGTTCTGCTCGCCCTCCTTGAGCTCGACCAGCAGCTGTCCGTCCGGCTCCAGCCGGGCCCGGGCCACCTCGTCGAGGCCGTCGCCGCTCTGCATCCGGATGGCGTGCTCCAGCTCGGACGGCCGCAGCGCCAGCTCGTGCAGCGCGCCGGGCACCAGCGCGCCGTCCTTCACCACGGTGGTGGCGCCGCCCTCCAGGATCCGGGCGGCCCTCGGGTCCCGCGCCAGCAGACGGGTGATGCCGGCGTTCACCGCGACCAGGGTGGCCGCCCCGATCGCGCCGCCGAGCAGGCTGTTGTCATTGCCGATGATCGCGTTCTGCACCACGTTCGACAGGAGGAAGATCACCACCATGTCGAAGGTGTTCAGCCCGGCCAGCCCGCGCTTCCCGGCGAGCCGGAAGAGGACCAGGATCAGGACGTAGACGGCGACCGTGCGGAGGATCTTCTCCACGATCGGAATCTGAACGGCCATCAGGTCGTGCCACACTGCCCCGCTCCTCCCGTCCGGACTGCAAGGAACGGGGCAGACGCTACGCCAGGGTCACCGCTTCGGCCTGCCGCGCCGGGCCGCCGGCTTCGGCTTCTGCCCGCCGGCCTTCGCGCCCCCGGTCCTGGCGCCCTTCGCCCCTCCGCCCTTCGCCCCGCCCGGCTTCTGCCCGCCGCCGCGCTGCTGCGCCTTGCGCGGGGCCTCCCCCTTCTTCGGCTGCGCCTCGGGCGCCGCCTGCCCGGCCCCGCGCCCGCGCGAGCTGTTGACCGTACGGCCGCGGACGATCCCGATGAACTCCTCCACCAGGTCCGTGGTCCGCTCCTGCGGCCAGGACAGCGCCACCTGGGACTGCGGCGCCCGCGCCACCGGCCGGTAGGTGAGGTCCCGGCGGTGGTGCAGCCGGGCCAGCGACTGCGGCACCAGGAGCACGCCGACGTTCGCCGCCACCAGCTCGATCGCGTCCGCCGTGCTGTCCGGGCGCGCGACGGCCGGGCGCCCGGGCAGGGTGTCGGCGGTGAAGCCGAGGGTGTCGTCGAGCGGGTGGAAGACCACCTCATCGGCGAGGTCCTCCAGCGTGGCCTCCTCGGCGGCGGCCAGCCAGTGGTCCTTGGGGAAGACCACCACGGTCGTCTCGGCGTAGAGCGGGATCGCGCTCAGCACGTCCTTGTCGACGGGCAGCCGGACCAGCCCGGCGTCCGCGCCGCCCTCGCGCAGCGTGCGCTCGCCGTCGCCGACCGGCACCGCGAGGAGCTCCAGCGGCACGTCGGGGAGCCGCTCGCTCCAGACCCGGACCCATTTGCCGGGGGTCACGCCCGGGACGTACACGAGCCGGAAGGACGGGTTCACCTGCATGTCTGTCACAGGGCAAGGCTACCGACCGTGACCGGAAGCGCCCGCGCACTCCCTTACCCTTGTCACCATGACATCGCTCAAGCAGAAGACCAGCCAGACCATGAAGCCGGCCACGGCGGCCAAGAAGCTGGGGATCTACCTCGACGCCGCGCCGACCGACTTCCAGGAGGGCGTGGTCTCCCGCGAGGAGCTCAGCGCACTTCAGGCCGAGCCGCCGCAGTGGCTCCAGGACCTGCGGAAGGACGGCCCGCACCCGCGCCCGGTCGTCGCCGCGAAGCTCGGCATCTCGATCTCCGGCCTGGCCCGCGGCGGCGTGACCGAGGCGCTCACCAGCGAGCAGATCGAGGCGATCAAGGCCGAGAACCCGCTCTGGCTCCAGCACGAGCGCGCCAACCAGGTGGACGTGCGCAAGGAGACCGTCCGGATCAAGGAGAAGCACGAGCGGGAGGCCGCCGAGAAGGCCGCCAAGGAGGCGAAGGCCGCCCAGGCCCGCTGACCCGCCCCCACACCGTCCGGCACCCCGGCGCTCCCCCCGCGCCGTCCGCCGGACCCCGCGCGACGACGGTG
>NZ_JBHUAF010000019.1:0-46022 GCF_042789895.1 Kitasatospora sp. NPDC056783 | reverse complement strand
CGGCATGCTGCAGGCGCTCGGGGTGCGGCTGCGGGACGCCGACGGCGTCGAACTGCCGCCCGGCGGAGGGGCGTTGCGCCGGCTCGCGGAGATCGATCTCGGCCCGCTCGCCGGGGCGCTGGGCGGGGCCGAGGTCGTGGTGGCCTGTGACGTGGACAACCCGCTGCTCGGGCCGCGCGGCGCCGCCGCCGTCTACGGCCGGCAGAAGGGCGCCGACGACGGGGACCTGACGGTCCTGGAGGAGGGGCTGACCCGGTTCGCCGACCTGGTCGCCGAGGCCACCGGCCGGGACGTCCGGGAGGCGCCCGGCGCCGGAGCCGCGGGCGGGGTGGGCTTCGCCGCCCTGGCCCTGCTCGGCGCCACCATGCGGCCCGGCATCGAGCTGCTGCTCGACCTGCTGGGCTTCGACGGGGCCGTGCGCGGGGCCTGCCTCGTGGTGACCGGCGAGGGTTGCCTGGACGCGCAGACGCTCCACGGCAAGGCCCCCGCCGGGGTCGCCGCGGCGGCCGCTCGGGCCGGGGTCCGGGTGGCCGCCGTGGCGGGCCGGCTGGAACTGTCCGAACCCGAGTGGCGGGCCGCCGGCTTCGCCGCCGCGATCGCCCTGACCGACCTGGCCGAGCAGCCGGGGGACAGCGTCACCAGGGCCGCCGAGCTGGCCGAACTCGCGGGGGAGCGGCTGGCCGGCCGGCTGCTCCCGTGCTGAACCCGGCCGATTCCATCCATTGACGTTTTGTTGAAGGCGGGCCTAGGCTCCCGGCAACCGCTCACCACCTCCCGCGTTCCACGGCCAGAGAGCCGGCCCCGGAAGCGGCCTCCGAAGCGATCCCCGACGCACCCCCCGACGCACCCCCGACGCGTCTCCACGCACTCCGGCGCGTCCTCGGTACATCCCCGTAGAGCCCTCGCAGCACCCCCGCAGCACCCCCGCAGCGCCCTCGAACCATCCTCGACTCCCAGGTTCCGGAGGTCCTCATGCCTTTCAGCCGGCCGACGGTGATCCGCTCCCGACGGGTGGTCCTGCCCGACGGCGAGCGTCCCGCGGATGTGCTGATCCGGGACGGGAAGATCGCCCGGACCGCCCCGCACGGCTCGCTCACGGCCGACGGGGGCGATCTCACCGATCTCGGTGACACCGCCCTGCTGCCCGGCCTGGTCGACACCCACGTGCACGTCAACGAGCCCGGCCGCACCGAGTGGGAGGGCTTCGCCACCGCCACCCGGGCCGCCGCGGCCGGCGGCGTCACCACGATCATCGACATGCCGCTCAACTCGATCCCGCCCACCGTCACGGCGGCGGGACTGGGGGTCAAGCGGAGGGCCGCGGAGGGCCAGGCCTGGGTCGACCTCGGCTTCTGGGGCGGAGCCGTCCCCGACAACCTCGCGGACCTCGAACCGCTGTACCGGGAAGGCGTGTTCGGCTTCAAGAGCTTCCTCGCCCCCTCCGGGGTGGACGAGTTCCCGCATGTCGAGGCCGCCGATCTGGAGGCCGCGCTGGCCGAGCAGGCCCGGATCGGAGCGCTGGCGATCATCCACGCCGAGGACCCGGCCGTGCTCGCCGCCGCCCCGCGGCAACCCGGCGTCCACTACCGGGACTTCCTGGCCTCCCGGCCCGCCGGCGCGGAGACCGCGGCCGTCGCCCGGCTCCTCGACGCGGCCCGCCGCACCGGCGCCCGGGTGCACATCCTGCACGTGTCCTCGGCCGCCGTGCTGCCGCTGCTGCGGCAGGCCCGCGCGGACGGCGTGCGGGTGACCGCGGAGACCTGTCCGCACTACCTGACCCTCGCGGCCGAGCAGGTGCCGGACGGCGACACCGCCTTCAAGTGCTGTCCGCCGATCCGCGACGAGTCCAACCGGGACGCGCTCTGGGAGGCTCTGGCGAACGGCGAGTTCATCGCCGTCGTCTCCGACCACTCACCGTCCACCCCCGATCTCAAACTGCTGCCCGAGTACGGCGGCAGCGGCGACTTCGCGGCCGCCTGGGGCGGCATCGCCTCGCTCCAGCTGGGCCTGCCGGCCGTCTGGACCGAGGCCCGCCGGCGCGGCCACACCCTGGCCGACGTGGTGCGCTGGATGTCCGCCGGGCCGGCCCGACTGGTCGGCCTCACCGGCACCAAGGGCGCCATCGCCGCCGGCCACGACGCGGACCTGGTCGCGTTCGACCCCGACGGCGAGTTCGCCGTCCGGGCGAGCGGGCTGCACCACCGCAACCCGGTGACGCCCTACGCGGGCCGGACCCTCACCGGCGCGGTGCGCGGCACCTGGCTGCGCGGCCGCGAGGTGGACCCCGCGGCCCGGCCCCACGGCCGGCAGCTCACCCGGCCCGCCGCCCAGGGCGCCACCGCCTCCTAGGCCTCGTCCGACGCCGTTCCCTCCCCATCGTCGGTTCGCCCGCACCGTCCACTTCGCCACCCCCGTTCCCAGCACCACCGCCCTCCGCGCCACCGCCCTCCGCGCCACCGCCCTCCGCGCCACCGCCCTCCGCGCCACCGCCCTCCGCGCCACCGCCCTCCGCGCCACCGCCCTCCGCACCACCGCCCCGTCCGATCGCGTCCCAAGGAGAGTCCGTGACCACTGCCGACACCCCGAGTGCACCGTTCACCGAACTGGTCGACCTGGCTTCCCGACTGCTCGGCGCGGGCGTCGTCGCCACCAACGAGGACACCTTCGCGGACGCGGAGAACCTGCTGGTCACCAAGCCCGCCGAGTTCCGGCCGCACACCTTCGGGCACAAGGGCCAGATCATGGACGGCTGGGAGTCCAAGCGCCGCCGCGGGGTCCGCGCCGAGCGGCCGCACCCCACCGACGAGGACCACGACTGGGCGGTCGTCCGGCTCGGCGCCGCCGGAGTGATCCGCGGCGTGATCGTGGACACCGCCCACTTCACCGGCAACTACCCGGAGTCCGCCTCGGTCGAGGCCGCGTCCGTCCCCGGTCACCCCTCGCCCGAGGAACTGCGGGACGCCGACTGGACCACGGTCGTGCCGCGCACCCCGCTGAAGGGCGACACCGCCCACGAGTTCGCCGTCGCGGACGGCACCCGCTACACCCACGTGCGGCTCAACATCTTCCCGGACGGCGGCGTCGCCCGGCTGCGGGTGCACGGCGAGGTGCTGCCCGACCCGCGTGACCTGGCCGGCCTCACCTTCGACCTGGCCGCCCAGGAGTTCGGCGGCGTGGCCGAGGCGGCGTCCGACCGCTACTTCTCCTCCCCGCACAACCTGAACGCTCCCGGTCGCGCCTCCGTCATGGGCGACGGCTGGGAGACCCGGCGTCGGCGTGACAAGGCCAACGACTGGGTGCGGATCGCCCTGGCCGGGGGTGGTGAGGTGCTGGCCGCCGAGGTGGACACGTCCTACTTCGTCGGCAATGCCCCCGGCTGGGCCGACCTGCTCGGCTTCGACGCCTCGACCGGGGCCGACCCGGCCGACGGCGAGTGGTTCGAACTCCTGCCCCGCACACGCCTCCAGCCCGACACCCGGCACCGCTTCCGGCTCGCCGCCGGCCGTCCGGTGACCCATGTGCGGATCAACGTCTACCCCGACGGCGGGCTGGCCCGCCTGCGGCTCACCGGCCGCCTCACCGGGGCCGGTCTCGCCGCCCTCGCGCTGCGCTGGTTCGACGCCCTCCCGGTCGCCGAGGCCGTCGGGGCCCTCACGGGCGAGGGGCTCGACGCGGACGAGGCCGTCGCGCTGACCGGTGCCCGCCCGCTGGCCGGCCGGGCGTCCGAGGCCCCGGCCGTGGCCGTCGTGCGCGCGCTGCTCGCGAACTGACGATTCGTCACATCCTCCACGTACCGCCTTATCGACACCTGAAGGACCCCCCATGTCCAAGATCCTGACCACGGAGTCCGGCGCCCCGGTCACCGACAACCAGAACTCGGCGTCGGCCGGCGAGTACGGCCCGCTGCTGATCCAGGACCAGCAACTGCTGGAGAAGCTGGCCCGGTTCAACCGCGAGCGCATCCCGGAGCGCGTCGTGCACGCCCGCGGCTCCGGCGCCTACGGCTACTTCGAGGTCACCGACGAGGTCGCGCGGTACACCCGGGCGGGCTTCCTCTCCGAGGTCGGCAAGCGCACCGAGGTCTTCCTGCGCTTCTCGACCGTGGCCGGCAACCTGGGTTCCGGCGACGCGGTGCGCGACCCGCGCGGCTTCGCGCTGAAGTTCTACACCGAGGACGGCAACTACGACCTCGTCGGCAACAACACCCCGGTGTTCTTCGTCAAGGACCCGGTCAAGTTCCCCGACTTCATCCACTCGCAGAAGCGCGACCCCTACACCGGCGTGCAGGAGGCGGACAACGTCTGGGACTTCTGGGCCCACTCGCCGGCCTCGACCCACCAGATCACCTGGCTGTTCGGCGACCGCGGCATCCCCGCCTCGTACCGGCACATGAACGGCTACGGCTCGCACACGTACCAGTGGGTCAACGCCGAGGGTGACGCCTACTGGGTGAAGTACCACTTCAAGACCAACCAGGGCATCCGCTGCCTGGACGCCGGCCAGGCAGCCGAGGTGGTCGGCGGCGACGCCGACTCGCACCAGCGCGACCTCCACCAGGCCATCGAGCGCGGAGTGTTCCCCTCCTGGACCCTCCACGTCCAGCTGATGCCGGTCGCCGAGGCCGCGGACTACCGCTTCAACCCCTTCGACCTCACCAAGGTGTGGCCGCACGCCGACTACCCGCTGGTCAAGGTCGGCCGCCTGGTGCTCAACCGGAACCCGGAGAACGTCTTCGCCGAGGTCGAGCAGGCCGCCTTCTCGCCGAACAACTTCGTGCCCGGCATCGGCCCCTCCCCGGACAAGATGCTCCAGGGGCGGCTGTTCGCCTACGCGGACGCCCAGCGCTACCGCCTCGGTGTCAACCACACCCAGCTGCCGGTGAACGCCCCGCGCGCCACCGAGGCGAACAACTACGGCCGGGACGGGCTGATGGCGGCCAACGGCGCCGGCCGCGGCAAGAACTACGAGCCCAACTCGTTCGGCGGCCCGGCCCAGACCGACGAGGCGCTCGCCGCGCCGGTTCGGGTGAGCGGCCACACCGGCTCGTCCACCACGCCGGCGCACACCAAGGACGACGACTTCTTCCAGGCCGGCGAACTGTACCGGCTGATGTCGGCGGGCGAGAGGAGCCGGCTGGTCGACAACCTCGCGGGCTTCCTGGCGCAGGTCTCGCGCGACGACATCGTGGAGAAGAACCTCGCCCACTTCCACGCCGCGGACGAGGAGTACGGCGCCCGGCTGGCCGCCGCCGTCGCCAAGCTCAGGGCGGGCGAGGAGGGCTGACGGTCCCGCGCGACGAGCCCCACTTCCCGCGCGGTCGGGGAGGGGGCCGTCGTGGTGTCCGCCCGGACCGTCGTGGTGTCCGTCCGGACCGGCCGACGGCCGCTGTACGGAACGTCCGCGGATATGCACGGACGGCAGTCGTCGCGGTCGCCGGGTCGATAGGCTGGTGCCTGCCCGCGGGCGCTCCGTGGGGGACATCGGAAGGGGACGACATGTCGACACCAGCCCCGGGTCGTCACGCCGCACTGGACCAGGGTCCGGCGGGCCCGTTCACCTCCCTCCAGCACGCCCTCAGACTGTTGGAGGCGGTCGACCGCCTCCCCGACGGCGCCACCCTGGTGGCCCTCGCCCGGGAGACCTCGCTCGGGCTGCCCACCGTACGGCGACTCGCCGAGATCCTGGAGGTCGAGGGCTATCTCCAGTGCCAGGACGGGGGTTGGCTGCTGGGCGGCACCTTCGCGCTGCTCGGCCAGCACAACCGGGAGCAGTTGGTGAAGGCCCGGCTCAACTGCAAACTCGCGGAGCTCCGGGACGAGTTGGGCGCTGCGGTGTACTTCAGTCGCTACCACGACGGCGAGTTGACGGTGGAGGCGGTCTCGGCCGCCGACCACGCGCCGGCGGTGCTGGAGTGGGTGGACTTCCGGGCCACGGCGCACGCCAGCGCGATCGGCAAGTGCCTGCTCAGCCAGCTGGACTCGGACGCCCGGCGCGACCACCTCTCCCGGCACCCGGTCGCCCGGCTCACCTCCCGCACCGTCACCGACGCCGACCAGCTGATGCACCGGCTGGAGCGGCAGCCGGCCACGGTGCCGGTGCTGGACATCCAGGAGTACGCGCTGGGCACGGTGTGTGCGGCGGTGCCGATCACGGCGGGCAGCACGGTCGGCTGCCTGGCCACCTCGATGCCGGTGGGGAACGTCCATAAGCTGAAGGCCGCCGCCGAACTGCTGGCGGCCCGGGCGGCGCCGCTGATGCTGGCGATGGCGGTCTGAGCGCCGCCCGGCCGCGGGGCCCCGGTGGACGCGTGCCGTCCGGCGGGGCCTTCGGGCTTTCCGGCGGCCCGAGCGCGCGTTTCGAACCAGCGTTCCGAACCTGTGTTCGTCAGGTCGTCGTATGGTGCGCGTCACTTATTAGACTCGATGTCGATAAGACCCGCCGAAACCCTTGTCCCCGCGGCTACCCGCGAGTACGTTTCCCTGAGTCGAGCCCCCGCTCCCAGGTCAGGAGGGTCTGCCATGTCCCGTTCCACTCCCGTCCCCACCCTCGCCGCCCCCGCCGAGCGCGTGCACGACGGTCTCGTCCTGGAGCCCCGGGACGTCCGCTTCGACTGGGCCCGGCTGCCCCTGCACTGGATACCGGACGAGCCGATGGCCACCCACGTGATCAACGTGCTGCACCTGCTGCTGCCCGAGGGGGAGCGGTGGTTCGTCAAGGTCTTCAAGGAAGCGCTGCCGCTCATCCGGGACGAGCAACTGCGCGAGGAGGTCCTCGGGTTCATCGGACAGGAGGCCATCCACGCGGAGGCGCACCAGGAGGTCCTGGAGCACCTGCTCGGCCAGGGGCTCGATCCGCGGCCGTACGTCCGGCAGGTCTCCTGGCTGTTCCGTCGTGTCCTCGGCGACAAGCCGGGGCTGACGCCGGCCCAGCGGCGGGAGAACATCATCGAGCGGGTCGCCTTCATCGCGGCGATCGAGCACTTCACCGCCTTCCTCGGCAACTGGATCCTCAACTCCCCGGGGCTGGACCGGGCCAAGGCCGACCCGACGATGCTGGACCTGCTGCGCTGGCACGGCGCGGAGGAGGTCGAGCACCGCAGCGTCGCCTACGACCTGATGGTCCACCTGGACCCGGGCTACCTGCGCCGGGTGCGCGGGATGGCGATCTCCGGGCCGCTGCTGGTCCACCTCTGGGTCCGCGGGGCCCGATTCCTGCTCGCCGCGGACCCGGCCCTGGGCGGGCGGCTCAAGCCCACCTGGCGGGAGGCCGGCCGGATCTCCAAGCGCGGACTGCTGCCGGACCCGGTCAAGTCCCTCCGCTCCGGGCTGCGTTACCTGCGGCCGGGCTACCACCCGACGCAGGAGGGCTCCTCCAGCCAGGCGCTGGGCTACCTCGCCACCTCCCCGGCCGCGCGCGCGGCGGCGGGGCGCGGGTGAGGGGGGCGCGGGTGAGGGATGAGGGGCGGCGGTGACGGGGGGACAGGGTTCAGCGAACAGAAAACGTCATCTGTTCGCTGAACTCTGAACTCTGAACTCTGAACTCTGAAAGCTGTCCGCTGAACTCTGAACCCCGCCCCCCGTCGACCCCCCCCGTCGACCCCCCGGCGGACCCGCCTCCGTCAGCTCCGCTCCTGCCCCGCCCGCCGCCCCGCCCTCCCAACGCCCAAGGACCCCGCCGGATGGACCTGCTCACCCCACCCCCCGACCTCTACGGCCGCCCCCGCGCCGACGGCTTCATGCGCTTCATCACCGCCTTCGCCGACCGCTACTCCCCGGCCCTCGGCGGCCCGCTGCTGCGCCGCAACCCCCGCCGCCCGCTCAGCCGCCCCACCCCCTCGCTCCACCTGGTCGTCACCGAGCGCCGCCGACTGGCGGCCGACGTCGTCGAGCTGAGCTTCGCCGACCCCTCCGGCGGCCCGTTGCCCGGTTGGCAGCCCGGCGCCCACCTGCGCCTCGCCCTGCCCTCCGGCCGCGAGCGCCACTACTCCCTCAGCGGCGACCCGGCCGACCGCACCACCTACCGCATCGCCGTCCGGCGACTTCCCGAGGGCGGCGGTGGGTCCGTCGAGGTCCACGACACCCTGCACCCCGGCACCCGGCTCACCGCCCGCCGCCCGCGCAACGGCTTCGCCTTCTGCGCCGAGCCGACCGTCCTCCTGCTGGCCGGCGGCATCGGCATCACCCCGCTGCTCCCGATGGCCCGCGAGGCGCGGCGCCACGGCCTGGACTGGAGACTGGTGCACGTCGGCCGCAGCGCCGACACCCTCCCGTACGCGGACGAGCTGCGCGCCCTCGACCCGCGCCGGGTGGTGCTGCGCACCGACGACGAGCACGGCGGTGCCCCCACCGGCGCGGAGCTGCTCGCCCACGCCCCGCGCGGGGCCGCCGTCTACTGCTGCGGCCCGGCCCCGATGCTGACCGCCGTGCAGCGGGCCCTGGACGGGTCCCCGGCCGCCTCCCTGCACTTCGAGCGCTTCGGCGCCGCCCCGGTCACCGGCGGCGAGCCGTTCGCCGTCCGCCTCGGCGCCGACGGCCCGACCCTCGACGTCCCCGCCGACCGCTCCGCCCTGGACGTGCTGCGCGAGGCCCGCCCGGGCCTCCCCTACTCCTGCCACCAGGGCTTCTGCGGCACCTGTGAGGTCCGGGTGCTGGCGGGTTCGCCCGACCACCGGGACCGCCGCCTCACCCCCGAGCAGCGCGCGGCCGGCGCCCTGCTGCCCTGCGTCTCCCGGGCCGCCGAGGGCGAGACCCTCGTGCTCGACCTCCAGTAGAAGGAGCCCCGCCATGGCGACCGCGACCCCCGCCTTCCGCTACACCGAGCACGACCTCGCCCGCTTCCGGGAGACCCAGCAACTCGCCTACCACTGCGCCGAGCAGGTCGCCGCCTGGATCGAACCCGGTGTCACCGAGCGGCAGGCCACCGCCGAACTGCGCCGCCGCCTGGTCGCCGCCGGGGTGCAGGACTTCTTCCACGTCCCCTTCGCCTGGTTCGGCGACCGGACGGCCTTCCGGCACTTCCGCACCCCGCTCCAGTTCTTCGCCGGCAACCGCCGCCTGGAGGAGGGCATGCCGTACGTGCTGGACTGCGCGCCCGTGGTGGACGGCTACACCGCTGACATCGGTTACGGCGGCAAGGTCGGCGAGAACCGGGTCTGGGACCGGCTGGCCGCCGACCTGGAGGTCTACCGGAGGCTGATCCTCGACGAGGTGCGGGCCCGAAAGCCGCTCTCCGAGGTGTACGCGGCGGTGGACGCGCAGATCGCCGCGCACGGCTACGACAACCGCCACCAGGTCTACCCGGGCCGGGTGATCGGCCACCAGGTGACCCGCAACACGGCGCGCGGCCCGGCCGGGGTGAACGTGTTCGGCTTCGGCGTGCGCACCCTCCAGACCCTCGGCCGCGAGCTCGTCTCCGAGCGGCTGCACGGCCGTTCACCGCTCTGGGCGGACGGCCGCTCGTCCCGGCACGCGCCGACGCCGGGCCTGTGGGCGGTCGAGCCGCACATCGGCTTCCGGGGGGTGGGTATCAAGTTCGAGGAGCTGCTGGTGGTCACCGAGGACGACGCCTACTGGCTCGACGACGATCTGCCGCACGTCCGCCGCTGGAGCGCCGGCGCCGCGCGGACCGCCGCGGTCCGGACCGCCGTCGCCCTGAGCGCCGCCGCTCCGACCACCGTCACGTCGACCACCTCGGAGGCCACCCGATGAAGCGCCCGTCGAAGCCCGAGACGCTGCCCGAACAGCTCTCCGGGGCACTGCCCGTGACGGCACGACAGGTCAGCCGCCGGACCGTCCGCTCAGGCGGCCTCCCGCTCGCCGTCTTCGAGCAGGGCGACCCGGCCGCCCCCACCGTCCTCCTCGTGCACGGCTACCCCGACACCCACACCGTCTGGGACGACATCGCCGCCGACCTCGCCCGCGACCACCACGTGGTCCGCTACGACGTGCGCGGCGCGGGGGAGTCCGGCGTCCCCGCCACCCGGGACGGCTACCGCCTGGAGCAGCTCGCCGAGGACCTGTTCGCCGTCGCCGACGCGGTCAGCCCGGACCGCCCGGTGCACCTGCTGGCCCACGACTGGGGCTCCATCCAGTCCTGGGAGGCCGTCACCGCGCCCGGCGCCGAACGCCGGATCGCCTCCTACACCACCCTGTCCGGCCCCAGCCTGGACCACATGGGCCACTGGCTGCGCCACCGGCTGCGCCGTCCCACCCCGCGCCACCTGGGCCAACTGCTGCACCAGGGCCTGCACTCCTGGTACATCACCGCCTTCCACCTGCCCTACCTCGCCCCGGGCATCTGGCGCCTCGGCCTCGCCCGGGCCTGGCCGCGGGTGCTGCGCGACCTGGAGCACGTCACCCCGCGCGCCGACCACCCGCAGCCCACCCTGCGCCGCGACGCGGTCCGCGGCATCGAGCTGTACCGGGCCAACTTCCGCCCCACGCTGGGCAGTCCGCGCGAGCGGCGGACCGAGGTGCCGGTCCAGCTGATCACCCTCACCCGGGACCGGTACGTCGGCACCTACCTCTCCGAGGGGCTGGAACGCTGGGCGCCGAAGCTGACCCGTAGGACGCTGCACGCCGGCCACTGGTCGGCGCTGCTGGAGAAGGGATCCACCGTGGCCGCACTGGTCCGAGAGTTCACCGCCAGGGCCGACGAGGGGCAGGCCCGGCCGGACGGCGACGACGGCCGGCTGGTCGTGGTCACCGGCGGCGGCAGCGGCATCGGACGGGCCACCGCGCTCGCCTTCGCCGAGGCCGGAGCCCGGGTGGTGGTCTGCGACCTCGACCTCGAAGCCGCCGAGCGCACCGCCGAACTCGCCTCGCTGATCGGCCCGAAGGCGCACGCCTACCGGGTGGACGTCTCCGACGGCGCCGCGGTGGACGCCTTCGCGCAGACCGTCGCCGCCGAGCACGGGGTGCCCGACGTGATGGTCAACAACGCGGGCATCGGCCACTCCGGGACGTTCCTGCAGACCACCGAGAAGGAGTGGCAGCGCATCCTGGACGTCAACCTCTGGGGCGTGATCCACGGTTGCCGGGCCTTCGGCACCCTGATGGCCGACCGCGGCCAGGGCGGTCACATCGTCAACGTCTCCTCGGCCGCCGCCTACCTGCCCTCCAAGGCGCTCACCGCCTACGCCACCAGCAAGGCCGCGGTGTTCATGCTCTCCGACTGCCTGCGCGCCGAGTTCGTCGGCCACGGCATCGGCGTCTCGACCATCTGTCCCGGCATCGTCAACACCAACATCACCCGCAGCTCCACCTTCTCCGCCACCACCGCCGACGAGCAGGCCGCCAAGCAGGCCCGCGCCGCCAAGCTCTACGCCCGCCGCGGCTTCCCCCCGGAGAAGGTCGCCACCGCGATCGTCACCGCCGCCCGCACCGGCAAGCCCGTCGTCCCGGTCACCCCCGAAGCCAAGGTGGCCCGCCTCCTCTCCCGCCTCAGCCCGGGCCTGCTGCGCCTCGCCGCCCGGCTCAACGTCACCTGACCGGCCGGGACCACCCGGGCGGGCGGCACCGTGCGCCCCGCCCGTCCGACGGGGGCCGCTCGGGGCTGTGAGAGCATCGAGGTCCATGGAGATGACAACGGCTCTGTGGTCCTTCGCCCTCGTCGTGGGACTGCTCACACTCACCCCCGGGCTCGACACCGCGCTGGTGCTGCGCACCTCGGCGCTGGGGCGGCGCAGCCAGGCGTGGGGGGTCGTGCTGGGAATCCAGACCGGCACGCTGATCTGGGGGACGCTGACCTCGGCCGGGGTGACGGCGCTGCTGACCGCCTCGCAGGTGGCGTACGACATCCTGCGCTGGGCGGGTGCGGCGTACCTGGTGTGGATGGGCATCGGGATGCTGCGCGACCGGGGCGGCCGGGCGGCGGCCGAGGAGGAGCCGGAGGAGGGCGGGTTCGCGCACGGCTGGCGGCGGGGCACCTTGACCAACCTGTTGAACCCCAAGGTCGGGGTCTTCTACGTGGCGGTGCTGCCGCAGTTCATTCCGGCCGGCGCCCCGCACTTCGCCGCCGGAGTGGCGCTGACCTGCGTGCACGTCGTCGAGGGCGTGCTCTGGTCGGCCGTCCTGGTCGGCTTCGCCCAGGTGCTGCGCGGCTGGCTGCGCCGCCCGTCCGCGCGGCGGCTGATGGACCGGGTGACCGGCACGGTCGTGGTGGGCTTCGGCCTGAAGCTGGCACTGACGAACTGACCCAGGGCCCGGACCGGGCTCAGGCCAGAGGCCCGGCCCGGCCCGGGCTCAGGCCGCGTGAGGGCGGGACGTCGGGCCGTCCGCCGTCTCGCGCCCGTCGTTCCCGCTCCCCGCCCCGTCGTGGTGGATCGCCCCGTCCGAGGCGCTCAGCGGCAGGCAGCCGCCGCCACGCCGGTGGGCGATGATCTCGGCGGCGACCGAGACCGCCGTCTCCTCCGGAGTGCGGGAGCCGAGGTCCAGGCCGATCGGGGAGCGCAGCCGGGCCAGTTCGGCCTCGGTGAGTCCGGCCTCGCGCAGCCGCGCCGCGCGTTCCCGGTGGGTGCGGCGCGAACCCATCGCCCCGACGTAGCCGACCGGCAGCCGCAGCGCGCGTTCCAGCAGCGGGATGTCGAACTTGGCGTCGTGGGTGAGCACGCACACCACGGTGCGCCCGTCGATCCGGCCGAGCTGGGAGTCCAGGTAGCGGTGGGGCCAGTCGACCACCACCTCGTCGGCCTCGGGGAAGCGGCGGGCGGTGGCGAAGACCGGCCGGGCGTCGCAGACGGTCACCCGGTAGCCCAGGAACCTGCCGATCCGCACCACCGCGGCGGTGAAGTCGATCGCCCCGAACACCAGCATCCGCGGCGCGGGCACGTACGACTCGACGAAGCAGCCGACGGTGCCCGGTCGCCGGTCGTCGCAGGGGCGTCCGTCCAGGCCGAGCACGAGGCGTCCGGTGCGTCCGGCCTCCAGCATCGCCCGGGCCTCGGTGACGAGCGCCCGCTCCAGCCCGCCGACCGTCGAGGGCGCGGGGGAGAGCGAGCCGACGGCGCCGGTGGCGGTGACCGCCAGGGTGGCGCCGAGCGGCCCGACCGGCCCGTCGGTCACCCGGACCAGCGCCACCGGGGTGCCGGCCGCGATGTGGGCGATCCCGGCGTCCAGCCCGGCGTCGGCCCCCGGCACCACCGGCTGGACGAGGATGTCCAGGACGCCGCCGCAGGTCAGCCC
Source organism: Kitasatospora sp. NPDC056783 (assembly GCF_042789895.1). Taxonomy (NCBI): domain Bacteria; kingdom Bacillati; phylum Actinomycetota; class Actinomycetes; order Kitasatosporales; family Streptomycetaceae; genus Kitasatospora; species Kitasatospora sp. NPDC056783. Next base: position 32,841 of record NZ_JBHUAF010000019.1, on the reverse strand, counting down.
CACCGCGAAGGCGTCCTCGTCGCTGTACCCGAAGCGCTCCAGCACCGGTTCACCGCTCGCGATCGCCGCCCGGCACAGCTCGTACACGGCCCCCTCGACGCACCCGCCGGAGACGCTGCCGACCGCCTCGCCGTCGGCGTCCACGGCCAGTGCCGCCCCGGGGTCGCGCGGTGCGCTGCCGCTGACGCCGACCACGGTGGCCACGGCGAAGGAGCGCCCGGACGCGTGCCAGGCCAGCAACTGCTCGGCGATGTCCTGCATGGGGAGAGGCTCCTTACACGGTCTCGACAGTAGCGGGAGGCGCCGCGGTACGGGAAACGGCACCGTACGGCAAGCGCCGCCGTACGGGAAACGATCCCGCACGGCGGCGGTCGCGCCCCGGTGCTTTCCCGTACCGGCCCCGCCCTCGGCCTTCGCCCTCGGCCCCGCCCTCCCCTGCCCCTCCCCGGCCCCTTCCCGTCCTCAGCCCGGCCGTTCGGTGGTCAGGTGCTCCGGCCGGACCGGAATCCGGTGGAGCGCCAGCCCGGTGGCGTCGCGGATGGCGGCCACGATGGACGGCGTCGCCGAGACGGTCGGCGCCTCGCCGACCCCGCGCAGCCCGTACGGCGCGTTGGGGTCGGGCAGTTCGAGCAGTTCCACCGGGATCGGCGGGGTGTCCAGGATGGTGGGGATCAGGTAGTCGGTGAAGGAGGCGTTGCGCACCCGGCCGTCCCGCACGATGATCTCCTCCATCACCGCGAGGCCCAGCGCCTGGGCGCAGCCGCCCTGGATCTGGCCGACCACGGAGAGCGGGTTGAGCGCCTTGCCGACGTCCTGGACGGCGCTGAGCTCGACCACCTTGACCAGGCCCAGTTCCACGTCCACGTCCACCACCGCGCGGTTGGCGCAGAAGCTGTACTGGACGTGGCCGAAGCCCTGGCCGGTCTCCTTGTCGAACGGCTGGGTGGGCCGGTGGCGGTGCTCGCGGGTGGCCTCGACGGCTTCGTCGCCGAGCAGGTCCACGATGGGGACCAGGGCGCCGGCGCTCCGAGAGACCACCGTGCCGCCGGCCAGCGCCAGGTCGTCGTGGGTCCAGCCGTAGCGCCGGCGGCCCCGGTCGAGCAGTTCGCGGCGCACCGCCTCGGCGGCCAGCTTCACCGCGCCGCCGGTCATGTACGTCTGGCGCGAGGCGGAGGTCGAACCGGCCGACCCCACCCCGGTGTCGGCCGGGTGGATGGTGACCTGCTCGACGCCCAGCTCGGTGCGGGCGATCTGGGCGTGCACGGTGACGCCGCCCTGGCCGACCTCGGCCGCCGCGGTGTGCACCAGCGCGACCGGCTCGCCGCCGATCGCCTCCAGCCGTACCCGCGCGGTGGAGTAGTCGTCGAAGCCCTCGGAGAAGCCGACGTTCTTGATGCCGACCGAGTAGCCGACACCGCGCACGATCCCCTCGCCGTGCGAGGTGTTGGACAGCCCGCCGGGCAGCCGGCGCGGGTCCGGGCGCCCGGCGTCCAGCGGCGGCGGCAGCGGCATCTCCTTGGCCCGCCGCAGCAGTTCGGCCACCGGCGCGGGCGCGTCGACCGGCTGTCCGGTGGGCATGAGGTCGCCCTGGGACATCGCGTTGAGCTGCCTCAACTCCACCGGGTCCATGCCGAGTTCGGCGGCCAGCTTGTCCATCTGCGACTCGTAGCCGAACGCGGCCTGCACCGCGCCGAAGCCGCGCATCGCCCCGCAGGACGGGTTGTTGCTGTAGAGCGCCAGGGCGTGCATCCGCACGTTCGGGACCACGTACGGGCCGTTCCCGAGCGAGGCCGCGTTGCCGGCCACGGCGGGGGAGGTGGAGGCGTACGCGCCGCCGTCCAGCACGATCCGGCAGTCGGAGTAGACCAGCTTGCCGTCCCGGGTGGCGCCGTGCTCGTAGTGCATCCGCGCCGGGTGGCGGTGCACGTGGCCGAAGAAGGACTCGTCCCGGGAGTAGACGATCTTGACCGGCCGGCCGGTGCGCAGGGCCAGCAGACAGGCGTGGATCTGCATCGACAGGTCCTCGCGGCCGCCGAACGCGCCGCCGACGCCCGCCAGGGTGAGCCGGACCTTCTCCTCCGGCAGGCCGAGCACCGGCGCCATCTGCCGGCGGTCGGCGTGCAGCCACTGGGTGGCGATGTAGAGGTCGACGCCGCCGTCCTCGGCGGGCACCGCGAGGCCGGACTCCGGGCCGAGGAAGGCCTGGTCCTGCATGCCGACCTCGTAGTCGCCGCTGACGACGACGTCCGCCATCGCCCGCACCTCGTCGGTCACCCCGAGGCCGGCCACCAGCCGCTGCTCGTGGCAGATGTTGCCGTGGGCGTGGGACTTGTACTCGTGCGGCTCGTGCACGTAGCCGTACGTCCCCGGGTCGAGGCACTGCTCCTCGGTGACGATCGGGGTGAGCACCTCGTACTCGACCGCGATCCGCTCCACCGCGCGGCGGGCCGTCTCCGGGTGGTCGGCGGCGACCAGCGCGATCGGCTCCCCGTGGTAGCGGACCTTGTCGACGGCCAGGGCCGGCTGGTCCTGGACCTCCAGCCCGTAGTACTTCGTGCCGGGGATGTCCTCGTGCGTCAGCACCGCGTGCACGCCGGGCAGTTTGAGCGCCTCGGAGACGTCCACCGAGAGGATGTTCGCCCGGGGGTGCGGCGAGCGCAGCGCGGTGCCCCAGAGCATGTCCTCGTGCCACAGGTCGGAGGAGTAGGCGAACTCGCCGCGGACCTTCAGGTGGCCGTCCGGGCGCAGCGGCGAGCCGCCGATGCCGTCCTTGGAGGCCTGGTCGATCTTCTGGAGGTTCTTCTGCCCCTGGATGGTCCGCGCGTTCATTTCCCGGCCTCCGTCCCGGTCCCCGCTGCCGCCCCGGTCCCCGCTGCCGTCGCCGTTCCCGCCCCCGCGCTCGCGCGGGCCGAGGCCAGCCGCACCGCGTCCATGATCTTCTCGTACCCGGTGCAGCGGCACAGGTTGCCGGACAGCGCCTCGCGGATGTCCTCGTCGCTCGGCCGGGGGTCGTCCGCCAGCAGCGCGTCGGTCTGCACCAGCAGGCCGGGCGTGCAGAAGCCGCACTGGACGGCCCCGGCGTCGACGAACGCCCGCTGGACCAGGCCGAGTTCGCCGTCCCGCCCGCCCAGGCCCTCGACCGTGCGCACCTCGCGGCCCTGCGCCTGGCCGGCCGCGACCAGGCAGGAGCAGACCGGGACGCCGTCCAGGTAGACCGTGCAGGAGCCGCATTCGCCCTGCTCGCAGGCGTTCTTCGAGCCGGGCAGGCCGACCCGCTCGCGCAGGACGTAGAGCAGGCTCTCGCCCTCCCACACGTCGTCGGCCTCGACCGGTTCGCCGTTGGCGGTGAACGTGACCCTCATGCCGCGCTCCTGATCTGCTCGCGGTAGTCGTTCCAGGTCCAGGTGAGGGTGCGGCGGGCCATCACGGCGAGCGCGTGCCGGCGGTAGTCGGCCGTGCCCCGGACGTCGTCGATCGGCGAGGCCGCGTCCTTCACCAGCTCGCCGAAGCGCCGCACCACCTCGGAGTCCAGCGGTTCGCCGGACTCCCACAGACCGCGCCCGGCGAGCACGTCCTGGAGGTACTCCTCGGCCTCGGCGGCGCGGCGCGGCGTGGGCGCGGCCGAGCCGATGCCGGTACCGACGGTCGCGCCGCGCGGGTGCAGGGCGAGGCCGAACGCGCAGACCGCGATCACCATGGCGTTGCGGGTGCCGATCTTCGAGAACTGCTGCGGCCCGTCCGCCACCGGGACGCGCACGGAGCGGATCAGCTCGTCCGCCGCCAGGACGTTGCGCTTCACCCCGACGTAGAACTCGTCGATCGGGATCAGCCGGGTGCCGCGCACCGAGGCCGCCTCCACGAACACGTCCCGCCCGGCCGCCAGCAGCGCGGGGTGGGCGTCGCCGGCGGGGGAGGCCGCGCCGAGGTTGCCGCCGACGGTGCCGCGGTTGCGGATCTGCGGCGATCCGACGGTGCGGGAGGCCAGCGCCAGCCCGGGCAGCGGACCGGACAGCTCCGTGATGATCCGGGCGTACGGGACGGCGGCGCCGAGCCGCACCACACCGTTGTCGTCCGACCACGCGGCGAGCTCGGCGACCCGGTTCAGGTCGAGGAGCGCGGACGGCCGTCGCACGTCGAAGTTCAGCTCGACCATGACGTCCGTGCCACCCGCGATGGGCAGCGCGGTCGGGTGCTCGGCCTTCGCCGCGAGCGCCTCCTCCCAGGTGGCGGGCCGAAGGAACTCCATGCGGATGCCTCCTCACGTCGTCGCCGCCCGGGGTCCGGCGGCGTGTCGCCAGTGAACCGCCGCGACCGGGCCCACCGGCAGTCACCGATGGCATGAAGCCCCGGCGGTGAGCCCGTCCGGCATCCTGTACGTTCCTCTAAGGAGGAGAGTCCCGCAGCCCGGGTGTCCGCCGGGTGCCACCTTCGACCGTAATCCGGCCGTGGTGCGCGGGCCACGGCCCGGGCACACTCCGTTTCGGCCAAGCCCTATCGTTACCCCCTTCGCCCCTCCCCCCCCAGCCCCGTTAAGGAGTCCGCGGATGCGCGTCCGTGACCTGCTCGCCCCCGGCGCCCCGCGACTGCGCCTGCTCGCGGCCGAGGAAGAGCTGGACCGGCAGATCGGCGGCGTGATGACGACGGACCTCCAGGACCCGGGCCGCTACCTGCACGGCGGCGAACTGGTGCTCACCGGCATGCTCTGGCGCACCGTCCCGGCCGACTCCGAGCGCTTCGTGCGCACCCTGGCGGCCGGCGGCGCGGTGGCCCTGGCGGCCGGCGAGGCCGAGGTCGGCCCGGTGCCCGAGGACCTGGTCGAGGCCTGCCGCCGGCACCGGATGCCGCTGCTCGCCGTCCCCGACGACATCGCCTTCGGCACCGTCACCGAGTTCATCGGCCGCCAGGTCTCGGCGGACCGCGCCGCCGACCTCTCCGCCCTGGTCGACCGGCACCGCCTGCTGGTGTCGGCGGCCGGCGCCGGGGGACTGGACGCCGTGCTGGACCTGCTCGGCGGCGACCTCGACCTGGACTGCTGGGTGCTCACCCCGACCGGCGCGGTGATCGCCGGCCCCGCCGACCGGCTCTCCGCCCAGGACCGCGACCAGCTGGTGCGCGCCCACCTCGCCGCCCAGCGCCAGCGCCGCCGCCCCCCGCACCGGGTCCGGCTGGCCGCCGGCGCCTACTCGCTGCTGCCCGCCCCGGCCTCCGCCGAGCAGGACGTCCCGCGGGACGCCGCGCGGACCGGGTCGCTGCTGGCGGACTGGGTGCTCGCGGTGGCCGGCGACGTCACCGAGTGGACCGCCAAGCGCCGCCAGCTCGCCGAGAACCTGGCCCGGCTGGTCGCCGCCGAGCGCCACCGCCGCGACGAGGGCCGCCGGCTGCGCCGCCGCCTCGCGGACGAGGTGCTCGCCCTGCTGCGCCGCGACGCCGACCCGGCCGAGATCGGCCGCACCCTGTACGCCTCCACCGCGATGGCCGCCGGCTACGAGGGCCCCGAGTCCGGCGTCCCGGGGGCGGAGGGCCCCTGGCTGGTGCTCAACGCCGAGGGCACCGGCCTGCCGGAGGGCACCGTTCGGGCCGTCCTGGAGGAGGCGCTCGGCGGCACCACCGACCGCGCCCTGGTCGCCGGGGCGGGGACCGGCGCCGTGGTGGTGCTGCCCGCGCCGGACGGCCCGGTGCCCGCCGACGTCCTGCGCGACCTGCTCGCCCCGCTGGATGCCGGGCTCGGCCCGGAGGGCCGGATCACCGTCGGCGTCTCCGCCCCGGCCGCCGGGGCCGGGGGCCTGCGCGGCGCCCTGGAGGAGGCCCGGCACGCCGGGCGGATCGCGGCCTCCCGGATCGGCCGGGTCTGCGTCGCGGGCCCCGAGGAACTCGCCTCGCACGTGCTGCTGCTGGCCGCCGTCCCGGACGAGGTGCGCCGCGCCTTCCGCGGCCGGCTGCTGGACAAGGTGATCGCGTACGACATCGAGCACCAGGCGGACCTGGTCCGCACCCTGGAGGCCTTCCTGCGCTCGGACGGTTCCTGGACCCGCTGCGCGGCGCAGTTGCACGTCCACGTGAACACCCTGCGGTACCGGATCGGCCGGATCGAGGAGCTGACCGGGCGTGACCTCTCCCGGTTGGAGGACCGGGTGGACTTCTACCTGGCGCTGGAACTGGCCTGACGGCGGGCCCGCGAAGGCTCCGCCCCCGCGACACCCTTGCGCACCCCGCGACCCATAACCCCCGCGACGCGGAAGGGCCCGCCGCGAAAGCTTCGCGACGGGCCCTTCCCCTACGGTCCGCTACCGCGGGCCGACCTGGCGACTACTGCGCGGGGATGATCGAGGTCAGCCACTGGAAGGCGCTCGGGACCATCTTCTTCCACTGCTCGGTGGTGTGCGGGCCGGTGCCCTCCTCGACCTGGACGGTGGTCGGGGCCTTGGCCGCGGCGCGGATCGCCTCACCGTCCTCGTAGCCGTCGCCCTTGGAGCCGCTGACCAGCAGAGCGACCTTCGGCGGCTGCGGGGCGGCCTTCAGGATGTTGACCGGGTTGTTGGCCTCGCGCAGCTTCGGGTCCTTGCCGACCAGCGAGTCCGGCTCCTGGGCCGGGTCGTTGTAGCCGGACATCGCGATGGCCGCCCGGTAGCGGTTGGGGTGGGCCAGCGACAGCTTGGCCGCGCAGTGCGCGCCGGCCGAGTAGCCGGCGATCGCCCAGCGGTCCGGGGAGGGGTCGGCGCGGAAGTTGTCCAGCACCATCTGCGGGACGTCGCGGCTGACCCAGGCGTCGGCGTTGACCTTGCCGGGGACGTCGGTGCAGCCCGCGTCCTGGTTCAGCAGTTTCGTGCGGGGCGAGACCAGGATGAACGGCGCGACCTTGCCCTGCTGCATCAGCGGCTTGAGCTGGTCGGAGACCTTGAGGGTGCCGTACCAGGTGGAGGAGGAGCCCGGGAAGCCCGGGATCAGCTCGACCACGGGGAACTTCTTGTCCTTGAACGCCGGGTCGTTGTACTGCGGCGGCAGCCAGACCAGCACCTCGCCGTCGACCCCGGACACCTGGCCCTTGAGGTCGGTCTTCAGCACGTCGTTCGGGACCAGCGGGTCGTTCACGCCGCCGAAGCTCTGCTTGACCTTCGGCGGCTCCTTGGCGGCGTCGGCGCTCTGGCCCGGGGTCGCGGCCGGGTCGACCGGCGCCACCACGGGAACCGCGCGGACGTGGTCACCGGTGCCGAGCAGGTCGTCCCAGTTGCCGTAGATCAGGTTGGCGTTGTTGACCATCACGAAGACCATCAGGACGGCCGTGACCTGGCAGAACATGATCATGACGATCCGGGTGAGGTAACGCACCGGCTGCGGGCCGCCGACCCTTCCCCAGAACAGCAGCGCCACCGTGATGGACACCGGCACAAGGATGACGGTGAGGAGGAAGAATGGCGTACCTGTCAGTTCCATCGATTCTCGTTATCGGGTCGCACGTCGCCCGGGGCCCACTCGCCCGAACGCACGTCAATGGCATCAGACGTGGTGAACCGATGATCGGTTGCCGTCCGAATCTGTGCGGAACCTGAGAGGAACATCACGTTCTCGTGATGAACCTCCTTCGGAGCGGCGCCTAGTCTGCCACCCGGACACGCACGGTCCGGACCAGGTGTCCAGCGAACTACCAGGAAGGGTCCCCCGTGGCACCATACCTCCCAGGCCGTTCGGGCCGCCGGGCGAGGCGGTGCGAGCCCGCACGGCCCGGGCAGGGAGACTATGGGGATGAGCATCACCCGCTTTCGCCCGTCCCGCCGCTTCTGGCCCGTCTGCGCCGTCCTGGCCGTAGCGGTCACCGCGGCCGGTTGCAGCAGTACCGGAGGCAGACGCGCCGAGGAGGCCCGCGCCAAGGCCGCGGCCACCGGCGGCAGCGCCGTCACCACCCCGCGCTGGAAGGTCGCCATGGTGACCCACGCCGGCGCCGGCGACGCCTTCTGGGACACTGTTCGCAAGGGCGCCGAGCAGGCCGCCGCCAAGGACAACATCACCTTCCTGTACTCCAACGACGCGCAGACCCAGAACCAGGTCCAGCTCGTCCAGGCCGCCATCGACCAGAAGGTCGACGGCCTGCTGGTCACCCTCGCCAAGGGCGACGCCATGGCCGACGTCCTCGGCAAGGCCAAGGCCGCCGGCATCCCCGTGATCACCATCAACTCCGGCCAGGAGTACTCGCAGAAGTTCGGCGCGCTCACCCACGTCGGCCAGGACGAGGCCACCGCCGGCCAGGCCGCCGGGGCCGAGCTCGCCTCGCGCGGCCGCAAGAACGTGCTCTGCGTGATCCACGAGCAGGGCAACGTCGGCCAGGAGCAGCGCTGCTCCGGCGCCCAGTCCAAGTCCGGCGGCGCCTTCCAGGTGCTCTACGTCAACGGCGTCGACATGCCCGACGCCCGCGCCGCGATCTCCGCCAAGCTCCAGGCCGACCCGGCCATCGACACCGTGCTCACCCTCTCCGGCCCGATGGCCGCCACCGGCCTCCAGGCGGTCCAGGACGCCCACCGCGGCGTCGAGCTGGACACCTTCGACCTGGGCACCCAGGTGGTGTCCGGGCTCAAGTCCGGCAGCGTCGGCTTCGCCGTCGACCAGCAGCCCTACCTCCAGGGCTACACCGGCGTCGACCTGATCTGGCTGTACAGGTACAACCTGAACATGCTCGGCGGCGGCCGGCCGGTCGAGACCGGCCCGCAGATCCTCACCAAGAACGACGCCGACGCGCTCGCCGAGTACGTCGCGAGGGGGACCAGGTGAGCACCCCCGACCTCCTGGCCCACGACGGCCTCGCCGGCGGGCGCCCGGCGGCGCTGCGGCGGCTGCTCGCCCGCCCCGAGCTGGGCTCGCTGATCGCGGCCGTCGCGGTCTTCCTGGTGTTCGCCGTCGTCGCCGAGCCCTTCCTGCGGGTCTCCTCGCTGGGCACCGTGCTGTACGCGGCCTCCACCATCGGGATCATGGCGGTGCCGGTCTCGCTGCTGATGATCGGCGGCGAGTTCGACCTCTCGGCCGGTGTGCTGGTCACCACCGCCGCGCTGACCTCCTCGATGGTCTCGTACCAGTTCACCGCGGTGACCTGGGTCGGCGCGCTGGTCTCGCTGGCGACCACGCTGGCCGTCGGCGGGTTCAACGGCTGGATGCTGGGGCGCACCAAGCTGCCCAGCTTCATCGTCACGCTCGGCACCTTCCTGATGCTGACCGGCGCCAACCTGGGCGTCACCAAGGCGATCTCCGGCACCGTCTCCACCAAGTCGATCGCCGACATGCGGGGCTTCGCCTCCTGCCGCTGGCTGTTCGCCTCCGAGGTGAACATCGGCGGGCTGGCGATCAAGGCCACCGTCTGGTGGTGGCTGGGCCTGCTGCTGGTCGGCAGCTGGGTGCTGCTGCGCACCCGCTTCGGCAACTGGGTCTTCGCCGTCGGCGGCGACGCGGACGCGGCCCGCGCGGTCGGCGTGCCGGTCGCCCGCACCAAGACCGTGCTCTACCTGGGTGTCGGCTTCGGTGCCTGGGTGCTCGGCCAGCACCTGCTGTTCTCCTTCGACACCGTGCAGTCCGGCGAGGGCGTCGGCAACGAGCTGATCTACATCGTCGCCGCGGTCATCGGCGGCTGCCTGATCACCGGCGGCTACGGCTCGGTGGTCGGCTCGGCGCTCGGCGCGCTGATCTTCGGCATGGTGAGCAAGGGGATCATCTACGCCCAGTGGAACCCGGACTGGTTCAAGTTCTTCCTCGGCGCGATGCTGCTGCTGGCCGCGCTGCTGAACGCCTACGTCAAGCGCCGGGCCGAACGGGGGCCGCGATGAGCACGGACCTTTCGACGCTCCCGACGGCCTCCGCGGGGGACGAACTGCTGTCCCTGGACGGCGTCGGCAAGAGCTACGGCACCGTCCGGGCGCTGCAGGACGTCTCGCTGACCCTGCGGGCCGGCGAGATCAGCTGCGTGCTCGGCGACAACGGGGCCGGCAAGTCCACCCTGATCAAGATCATCGCGGGGCTGCACCAGCACGACGAGGGCCGCTACACGGTGGACGGCGAGGAGGTCCGCCTCGACTCCCCGCGCCAGGCCCTGGACCGCGGCATCGCCACCGTCTACCAGGACCTCGCGGTCGTCCCGCTGATGCCGGTCTGGCGCAACTTCTTCCTCGGCTCCGAGCAGGGCATGCGCCGCTGGGGCGGCCTGCGGCTGGACGCCGAGGGCATGCGCGCCACCACCCGCGAGGCGCTCGCCAGGATGGGCATCGACCTGTACGACGTCGACCGGCCGATCGGCACCCTCTCCGGCGGGCAGCGCCAGTGCGTGGCGATCGCCCGCGCGGTGCACTTCGGCGCCAAGGTGCTGATCCTGGACGAGCCCACCGCCGCGCTCGGCGTCAAGCAGTCCGGGGTGGTGCTCAAGTACGTCACCGCCGCCCGCGACGCCGGGCTCGGGGTCGTGCTGATCACCCACAACCCGCACCACGCCTATCTGGTCGGGGACCACTTCACCCTGCTCAAGCGGGGGCGGATGGCGGGCAGCCACCCGCGTGCCGAGATCGGCCTGGAACAGCTCACCACCGAGATGGCCGGCGGCTCCGACCTCGCCGAGCTCTCGCACGAGCTGGCCCGGCCGGCCCTGCCCGGCGTCCGCGACACCGATCGCGGCTCTTCCGGCCCCGGCTCTTCCGGCCCCGGCTCTTCCGATTCCAGCGATTCCGATCCCCATGAGGAGCGTCCGCGATCGTGACCGGCTCCCAAGGCAGCACCCGTCCGCCCGTCCTGCCCACGCTGCTCGGCCTCGGCCCGCGCGCCGAGCGCCGCCGCCGCGCCCTGCCCGCGGGGATACTGCGGCTGCCCACCATCGGCGTCGACATCGGCGGCACCAAGGTGGTCGCCGGGGTGGTGGACGGTGAGGGCAAGGTGCTGGAGAAGCTGCGCACCGACACCCCGCACAAGAGCAAGAGCGCCAAGGTGGTCGAGGACGTCATCGTCGAGCTGGTGCTCCAGCTCGCCGACCGGCACGACGTCCACGCCGTCGGCATCGGCGCGGCCGGCTGGGTGGACGCGGACCGCTCCCGGGTGCTGTTCGCCCCGCACCTCAACTGGCGCAACGAGCCGCTCCAGGAGGCGCTCAGCGAGCGGCTGCGCTTCCCGGTGATCGTGGAGAACGACGCCAACGCGGCCGCCTGGGCCGAGTGGCGCTTCGGCGCCGGGCGCGGCGAGGACCACATGGTGATGCTCACGCTGGGCACCGGCATCGGCGGCGCGGTGGTCCGGGACGGCTACGTGGACCGCGGCAAGTACGGCCTGGCGGGCGAGTTCGGACACATGCAGGTGCTGCCCGGCGGCCACCGCTGCCCGTGCGGCAACCGCGGCTGCTGGGAGCAGTACTCCTCCGGCAACGCGCTGGTGCGCGACGCGCGCGAGCTGGTCGCCGAGGAGTCCCCGGTGGTGCAGCCGCTGCTGGCCCGGGCGGGCGGCACGGTCGAGGGCATCACCGGACCGCTCGTCACCGAGGCCGCCCAGGACGGCGACCCGACCGCCACCGAGTTGCTCTACGAGGTCGGCACCTGGCTCGGCGTCGGCATCGCCAACCTGGCCGCCGCGCTGGACCCGGGCCGCTTCGTGATCGGCGGCGGGGTCTCCGAGGCGGGCGACCTGCTGCTCGGACCGGCCCGGGACACCTTCCGCCGCACCCTCACCGGGCGCGGCTTCCGTCCCGAGGCCACCATCGTGCACGCGGCCCTCGGCAACGAGGCGGGTCTGGTCGGCGCGGCCGACCTCGCCCGCCAGGTGGCGAGGCGCTTTCGCACCATCAAGCGGCGGCGGGTGGAACGCAGCTCGCTGTAGCGGGGAACGGGGCGGGGCGGAGTCGGCGAACAGCTGACGGCTGACAACTTTCAGCGAACAGATTTCGTCATCTGTTCGCTGAAATCCGTCGGTTGTCAGCTGTTCCTCTTTGGTCGCGGGCGCCGCCGCCAGGACCGCCCTCCCTCCGTTCCCGTCCCCTCCGTTCCCGACCCCTTCGGCCCGTCAACTACCGATTGGTAGCGGCGCGGTGTGGTTGTCGTATCACCCCCTCTGTGGAACAACTGAGTTGACGCCGACTCAGGAGGAATCGGATGAGGGCTCTCACCCGTCTCGCACCACCGCTGATGCTCGCCACCGCGCTGGTCTGGTCCAGCGTCGGACCGGCCGCGGCCGCCGGCGCCGCGGCCCCGCCGCCGAAGGTGCCGGAGGCGGTGGGCTGGGGAGGGGCGGTGGCCACCGTCGACGCCGACGCCACCGCTGCCGGGATCGCGGTCCTGCGCGACGGCGGCAACGCGGTGGACGCGGCCGTCGCCGCCGCCGCGGCTCTCGGAGTCACCGAGCCGTACTCCTCCGGCATCGGCGGCGGCGGGTACTTCGTCTACTACGACCACGCGACCGGCCGGGTGCACACCATCGACGGCCGCGAGACGGCCGGCCGCACCGCCGACACCGGCCTGTTCCTGGAGGACGGCAAGCCGCTGGCCTTCGCCGACGCCGTCACCAGCGGTCTGTCCGTCGGGGTCCCCGGCACCCCCGCCACCTGGGACGCGGCGCTGCGCCGGTGGGGCACCCGCTCACTCGCCCAGAGCCTCGAACCGGCCGAGCGGATCGCCGACCAGGGCTTCGTCGTGGACGACACCTTCCGCAGCCAGACCGCCGACAACTACGCCCGGTTCAAGGACTTCCCGGCCACCGCCCGGATCTACCTGCCGAACGGAAAGCCCCCCGAGGTCGGCAGCGTGCTGCGCAACCCCGACCTCGCCGCCACCTACCGGCTGCTCGCCAAGGACGGCGTGAAGGCCTTCTACCAGGGCGAGTTGGCCGGGGAGATCGCGGGCACCGTGCGGCACCCGCCGGTCGACCCGGCTTCCGGCCGCGACGTTCGCCCCGGCAAGGTCGACACCACCGACCTCGCCGCCTACCAGGTCCGCGACCAGGCGCCCACCCACGTCTCCCACGGCGCGTACGACGTCTACGCGATGGCCCCCTCCAGCTCCGGCGGCACCACCGTCGGCGAGGCGCTCAACATCCTGGAGGACGGCGGCGACGTCTCGGCGTACAGCGGCACCCAGTACTACCACCACTTCCTGGAGGCCTCCCGGATCTCCTTCGCCGACCGCAACCGCTGGGTCGGTGACCCGGCCTTCGACGACGTCCCCACCAAGCAGCTGCTGTCCGAGCGCTACGCCGCCTCCCGGGCCTGCCTGATCAGCCCGGACCACGCGCTCACCAGCCCGCTCGCCCCCGGCGACCCGCGCCACCCGGCCCGCTGCGCCGACACCGGCCAGGCCGTCGCCGAGCCGTACGAGGGCCCCAACACCACCCACCTGACGGTCGCCGACCGCTGGGGCGACATCGTCTCGTACACCCTCACCATCGAACAGACCGGCGGCAGCGGCATCACCGTCCCCGGCCGGGGCTTCCTGCTCAACAACGAGCTGACCGACTTCGACTTCACCCCGCTCGCCCCGGGCGTCCCCGACCCCAACCTGCCGGGGCCGGGCAAGCGGCCGCGCTCCTCGATGTCCCCGACGATCGTGCTGCGCGACGGCGAGCCGCTGCTCGCGACCGGCAGCCCCGGCGGCGCGACCATCATCACCACCACCCTCCAGGTGCTGCTGGGGCGGCTCGACCGGGGCCTGAGCCTGGAGCAGGCCATCGCCGCGCCGCGCGTCAGTCAGCGCAACACCGCCGCCAGCCAGGCCGAGCCCGCCTTCCTGGCGCTGCCCGAGCGGTCCGCGCTGGAGGGCCTCGGCCACAGCTTCGTCAGCACCGGCGAGATCGGTGCCGCCACCGGGGTGGAACGGCTGCCGGACGGGCGCTGGGTGGCCGCCGCCGAACCGGTGCGGCGCGGCGGCGGCTCGGCCGCGGTGGTCCGCTCCACGCGCTGATCCACGCGCTGATCCACGCGCTGATCCACGCGCTGACCGGGCCGGTCTGTCGGTGCCGGGCGGTATGTTCGGGGTGGGCCCGCCTCCTGCGGAGCGGCCCACCCCGTTCGCATGTCCGTACGCCCGTCCGCACCGAACCACCGGGAAGGCCGCCCGCCGTGACCGTCCGCATCGCCACCTGGAACATCAACTCCGTCACCGCCCGGCTGCCCAAGCTCCTGGAGTGGCTGGAGAGCGCCAAGCCCGACGTGCTCTGCCTCCAGGAGCTCAAGTGCGCGGCCGACGCCTTCCCGTACGAGGCGGTGCGCGAGCTCGGCTACGAGACGGCCGCGCACGGCACCGGCCGCTGGAACGGCGTCGCGATCGTCTCCCGGCTCGGCCTGGACGACGTCGAGCGCGGCCTGCCCGGCCAGCCCGGCTACCTCGCCGACGGCGCCCTGCTGCCCGAGGTGGAGCCCCGCGCCATCGCGGCCACCTGCGGCCCGGTCCGGGTCTGGTCGGTCTACGTGCCCAACGGCCGCGAGGTCGGCCACGCGCACTACCGGTACAAGCTGGAGTGGCTGGAGGCGCTGCGCGAGGCCACCACCGAGGACGCCGCCGGCTCCCGCCCGTTCGCCGTCCTCGGGGACTTCAACATCGCCCCGACCGACGAGGACGTCTTCGACACCGCCGCCTTCGAGGGCCTCACCCACGTGACCCCGGTCGAGCGCGCCGCGCTGGCGGCCCTCGGCGAGATCGGCCTCCAGGACGTGGTGCCGCGCCCGCTGAAGTACGACCGCCCCTACACCTACTGGGACTACCGCCAGCTGGCCTTCCCCAAGAACCGGGGCATGCGGATCGACCTCACCTACGCCAACAAGGCCTTCGCCGACGCCGTCACCGACAGTTATGTGGACCGCGAGGCCCGCAAGGGCAAGGGCACCTCGGACCACGCCCCGGTCGTGGTGGACCTCGACCTCTGAGTCACACGTCTGAGTCACACGCCTGAGTCACGCACCCGGGTCACGCACCCGGGTCACGCGCGGTGGCGGGCGGTAACCCGAACGGCCGTGAGCGCTGGCCGAGCGGTGAGCGGCTGCCTACCTTCGGTGAGTGACCGGGTGTGGTTGATCGACCAGTGGACATGGGAGTCCCCGGCCGCGCCCGAGAATCCCGGAGGTTCCGGCATGCGCCCCACGCGTACGGCCGCCGCCGCTCTGATCGGCGCGACGGCGCTGACCGGCCTGACGGCCCCCCTCGCATCCGCCAGGGACGGCTCGGCCTCGGTCAGCCCGTCGAAGGCCGCACCGGGCCAGACCGTGACGGTCACGGTCTCCTGCGAGAAGTCGGACAAGCCCGACGCCAAGACCATCACCGCCCACTCCGCGGCCTTCGACGGAGGCCCGGCGACCCTCACCCTGGGCCCCGACGGCAAGCACAGCGGCTCCGCCCGGCTGGCCGGCCGGTACGCCGGGGACAGCAAGGTCGACGGCACCTGCCCGGACGGCGGCGCCTTCACCACCAGCGTCACCGTCACCACCGCGGCCGCCACCACCCCCGACCGGGGCTCCGACAAAGGCTCCGACAAGGGCCTCGGCGGCTGGGGTCAGGCCGCGGGGGAGTGGGCCGGCTCGCTCGGGCAGTCCGGCGCCGGCGGTCAGCAGGCCGCCCCGCACGGCTCCGTGGAGACCGGCCTCGGCGGTTCGGTCACGGCCGACCCGGCGGAGCTGGCCGGGGGCTTCGCCCTGGTCGCGGGCGGCGTCGGCGGCTTCTGGCTGCTGCGCAGGCGCGGAGCCTGACGGCTCGGCCGTCGCACGCCGGCCGCCGCACGTCTGCCGTACCGCGCCGGCCGTACCGCGCCGCCGGAACCCTGACGGGGCCGGCGGCGCGGCGGCGCGTCAGGCGCCGAGCGGCTCGGTCCGCTCCTCGTCCGCCTGGTGCCGCAGGGTGCCGTCGGCCAGCAGGTACTGGGCCAGGACGTAGGTCGCCATGATCCAGAACTGATGGCCCGGCAGCTCCCGCCACTTCGCCAGTTGGGTGGCGATCAGGGTGTCGGAGAGCAGGAACAGCGCCCCGCCCAGCCCGGTGCGCCAGCCGAGTCCGGCCGAGGTGACGGCCGTCGAGGCGAGCAGCAGGCTGTAGCCGGCCACCGGCACGCGCAGGTCCCCGAGGTCCGGCCAGAGCTGCCCGACCAGCGCGGCCCAGGCCGTCGCGTAGGCGGCCGCGACCACCAGGGCCCGGCGCCGGTCGGTGAGCGCGCCGCGCTTGACGAACATGGTCACGTAGCAGACGTGCGCCGCCGCGAACGAGCCCATGCCCGCGAGGAACGCGGTGTCGTCCTTCAGCTGGAGCAGCACGTCCCCGCCCGCGCTCAGCAGCAGCGCCGGCGCCAGCAGCCTCGGCGCCCGCCGCTCCGCCGTCCTGGCCGCGACCACGCTGTGCGCGGCCAGCAGCGGCATCAGGGCCGGCTTGGTGGCGTTCTGGAGCACCGAGGCACCGGACACGATCGCGCCCAGGTGGGCCGCCGAGGTGGCCGCGAAGCCGCCCAGCAGGCCGGTGGCCGAACGCAGCCGCGCGCCGAGGCCGGCCCGGGTGGTGGTGCGGATGCTCATGCGTGCGCGCCTCTCGATCGTTCGCTGGTCCGGACCGACCCTAAGGGAGCCGAACCGCCCGGCGGAAGGGCCGGTTACCGGCGCGTAACCCGGGTGGGGGGCGGCGGATGACGGGATGGCCGGCAGACGGAGCGCGGGCGCCCGCTTCGAGGGCTCTTGCGGAGACTTCCTCAGGAGGGCGGTTGCTGCCGTCGGGTGGCCCGGGCACCGTCTAGTCTGGACCCCGACATGAATCAGCAGGACTACGCGGTCGGTGCCACCCGGGTGGCCGCCGACAGGCCGGACGGACGAACGGGCGGGTCGGGACGGGGAACCGCCGACGCCGTCCTCGCCGTACGCGGAGCCGGTCCCGCCGGCCGGGCGCCCGGGGCGGCCGCGGGGGGCGGTGCCGACGGCCCGCGGGTGACGGATCGCCCGGTCGCCGACGCGGCCCTCGACGTGACGCTCTCGCCCGACCCCGGGTTGCTGCGGCTGGCCCACTGGTTCGCCGAGGCGGGCCCCGACGGTGCCGACGACCTCTGCATCGCGTCCTTCGGTCTCTACCCCGCCCGCCACCTGGGCGCCGCCGCCGAGTCCGCCGCCGACCCCGGCGTGAGCTGGTGGCACGGCCCCACCGCGCACTCCGCCACCTCGCTGCGCGCCCGCGAGGACCGCGCCGAGGGTGGCCTGCGCCGGGCCCGGCGGGACGGTACCGAGCTGCCCGTCGTCCGGTCAGGAGCCAAGCCGGGCAGGCCGGGTCGCCATCGCAGGCCCGAGCCCGCCCGGGTGGCGCCGCCGGTCGTGCCGGCGCAGGACCGCGGTGGGGAGGAGCTCCCGGCCGCCGAACGCCGGATCGCCGCCCGGCTGTTGCTCGCCCACCCGTTGGTCACCGCCTCCGGCCCGCACGCCGACGGCTTCCCGCTGATCCGCCGTCACCGCGACTGGCTCGCCGAACGCTTCGACGCCCTGCTCGGCTACCGTCTCGTGGTCGGCCCCTGGCACGCCCGGCTCCGCAAGGCCGGCCTCGGCCCCGGCGCCGGCCGCCGCCTCCGCCACCCCGTCACCGGCGCCCTGTTCACCCCGGCCGGGTACGCCCAACTCACCCTCGCGCTGGCCCTGTTGGTCGATGCCCCGGAGGAGTTGGGCTACCGGCGGCTGCTCGACGCGATGCGCACCGCCGCCCCCGAACTCGCCGCCGAGCCGGCCGACCTCGCCATGGCGCTGGCCGCGCTGGCCGACTGGCAGGTGCTCGGTGAGCTGCCGGCCGACGCCGACGACTCCTTCGTCCTGACCGTCGACCGCGAACTCGCCCGCGCCGTCCCGGCCGGCCCGCCCGCCCTCGCGGACGACGCCGACGACCTGATCCGCCGTGCCGCCGAGGCCGATCCGGCCACCGCCGTGCGCCGCCTGCTCGCCGAGACGCCCGCCGTGCTGGCCGCCGACCTCCCCGAGGACCACCGCGCCTGGCTGCACGAGCACCGGCTCAGCGGCCCGGCGGCGCTCGCCGAGTTCCTGGGCCTGGAGGCCGAACTGCGCGCCGAGGGCGTCGCCCTGCTCGACCCGGCCGCCGAGCTGACCGACCTCGCGCTCCCCGGCGCCGGCACCCTCGCCCAGGCCGCCCTGCTGCTGGTCGAGCGGCTGGTCGAGGAGGTCCGTCCGCTGCCCGGCGAGACGGTCACCGGCGACGTCCCGATCCCGGACGCGCTGATAGACGGCGTCCTCGGCGACATCGCGGACGAGTACGGGCTCCCGGCCCGCTACCTCTCCGACCGCACCGCCCTGCGGCGCGACGCCCTCGACCTGCTCCACCGCCTCGCGCTGATCGCCCCCACGCCCCACCCCACCCGCCCCCCGGCCTGGCGCCTGCGCCCCCCGGCCGCCCGCTACGCCCAGGCCCCCGACCTCCAGCCCGCCCCGGGTACCGGCCGCCACTCCCGCCCCGACCCGCTGATCCCGTCCCCGGCCGCCCACCGGTCGGAGCAGCGGGCGTAGCGGCGGGCGTGGCGGCGGGCGTGGCGGGGTCGCGCCCGCGCGCGTCGAGTGCGCGGAGGGGGGAGCGGCAGCGGAAAGCACCGGGTCCCGAGCGGGGACCGCGGTGCCGGGCGGGCGGGTGTCAGCCGCCGGGTGTCACTTCCGGTGTGTCACTTGCCGGCGGAGGCACTGGTGAGGGGGCCGTGCGCGACGGTTTCCACGGTGGCCCCGACGCCCAGGGTGCCGAGGGCGATCGAGGCGAGGACGGCCGTGACGGCGAGGAGGCGGCGGTGCCGCTTGGGCAGGGGGAAGCGCGGGTCCTGGTAGGGCGCCTGAGGGCTGGCGTTCATGACAGGGAGGCTTCCAGGGCGGTGTGAACGGTCGGTACGCGCGGGTGAAGTCCGGACGGGGGTTGGGCGTCGGTTGGCCGCATACGCCCCACCCGTCACCGGGTGGGGCGTATGTGCTGGTCAGCGGCGTGTGTCCGACTCTCCGACGGCGGCCCGGACGGCGTCCCGCAGGCCGTGCGGGGGGTGGCGGCGGGAGGGGGCGGCGGCCGGGTCCTCGCGGAGTTCCTTGACCAGCGAGACGCACAGCAGCAGCATCACCACCACGAACGGCAGCGCGACCAGGATCGTCGCGTTCTGCAGCGCGGTGAGTCCGCCGGCCAGCAGCAGGGCCGCCGCGACCCCGCCCATCAGCACGCCCCACACCACCACCAGCCAGGTGCGCGGGTGCAGCGAGCCCCGGCTCGAGAGCGAGCCGAGCACCAGGGAGGCCGAGTCGGCGCTGGTGACGAAGAAGGTCATCACCAGCAGCACCGCGACCACGCTGGTCACCGAGCCGAGCGGCAGCGAGCGAAGCATCTCGAACAGGGAGGCCTCGGCGCCCTGCGGAATGGTGGCGACCAGGTCGGCCGCGCCGGTGGTGTTCAGCCGGATCGCGGTGCCGCCCATCACGCAGAACCAGATGACCGTCGCGCCGCTGGGCACCAGCAGCACGCCGAGCAGGAACTCCCGGATGGTGCGGCCGCGGGAGATCCGGGCGATGAAGGTGCCGACGAAGGGCGCCCAGGAGAGCCACCAGGCCCAGTAGAAGATCGTCCAGGAGCCGAGCCAGTTCTCGTCGGTGAAGGCGCCGGTCTGGGTGGACATCCCGAGCAGGTCGGAGAGGTAGCCGCCGACCGAGGAGGGGATCGCGTCCAGTGCGAACACCGTCGGGCCGAACACGAAGACGAAGAGCATGATCAGCGAGGCCAGCACGACGTTCGCGGTGGAGAGCCACTTCACGCCCTTGTGCACCCCGGAGAAGGCGGAGACCACGAACGCGGCGGTCAGCGAGCCGATGATGATCAGCTGGGCGTTCTGGGTGTTGCGGACGGAGGAGATGTAGCCGAGGCCGTCGGCGACCTGGAGCGCGCCGAGGCCGAGGCTGGTCGCGGAGCCGAAGACGGTGGCGAACACGGCCAGCAGGTCGATGGTCCGTCCGGCCCAGCCGTCCGCGCCGCGCTGCCCGATCAGCGGGACGAAGGCGGCGGAGATCCGGTTGCCCCGGCCCTTGCGGAAGGTGGTGTAGGCGAGCGCCAGGCCGCCGACCGCGTAGATCGCCCAGGGGTGCAGGGTCCAGTGGAAGAGCGAGAACTCCAGGGCCTGCCGGCCGGCGGCCGCACTCTGCGGCTCCAGGCCGGAGCCGGGCTGCGGGGTGGCGAAGAGCTGGAGCGGCTCGCCGACGCCGTAGAACATCAGGCCGATGCCCATGCCGGCGCTGAACATCATGGCGATCCAGGCGAGCGTGGAGAACTCGGGCCGGTCGTCGTCGCGGCCGAGCCGGATCCGGCCGAAGCGGCTGAACGCGAGCACCACGCTGAGGACCAGGAAGACGTCGGCGGCCACCACGAACAGCCAGCCGAAGTTGTGCAGCACCCAGCCGAGGGCGGTGCCGGAGGTGCGGCCGAGCGAGTCCTCGGCGAAGACGCCCCAGGCGACCACCGCCAGGACCAGGACGGCGCCGGTGCCGAACACCACCCGGTCGGCCGGAAGGGTCTCGGCGGGTTCGTCCGGCTCCCCCGTGGGCTGGTCGGGCTGCGGCGACTGGCTGCTCATCAGGTGAACCTCTCGACATACGCGGCACGCTCGGCGCGCTCGGGGTGAAGCCGTATGTCGCACTATGTCCAGTTCGCTCCGCGAGCGGCGGGACGGCGCGCCGGGGAGGCGCGGGGTGGGGACCTTCGTCCCGTCAGGCCGCGCGCACCTCGGCGGCGTCGTGCCCGGAGCCGTGCCCGGAGCCGTGCGCGACGGCGGGGCCGGTGGCGAACCCGGAGTCGTGCGCGGTGTCGAGGTAGTGGGAGAGCGCCCGGCGGCTGCGGGTGAGCTCCTCGATCCTGGCGTCCAGATCGGCGAGTTCGCCGCGCAGGGTGGCGAGCAGGTCCGGGCAGGCCGCCAGGACGGGGGCGGGGCCGGTGGCGCAGGGCAGCAACTCGCCGATGACCCGGGTGCTCAGACCGGCCGCCAGCAGGCTGCGGATCTGCCACACCCGGACGGTGTCCTCCTCGCCGTACTCGCGGTAGCCGACCGTCGTGCGGTCCGGTCGGAGCAGGCCCTGCTCCTCGTAGTAGCGGAGCAGACGGGTGGACACCCCGGTCAGGTGGGCGAGTTCTCCGATGCGCATGACCGGTCGAACGCGCCCGCCCGGCGGGGTGTTCCCGGGCGGGCTCGGCTCTCTTGAGGAACTCCAGTGGCACGTCCCGCAGTTCGGGCGGCGCCTCGACCACCGGCAGGTGGCCGGCGGGGAGTTCGGCCAGGCGCGCGCCGGTGCGCCGGACCGCGCGCCGGACCGCGCGCCGATGCGCGCGCCGGTGCGCCGGACCGGCCTAGCCGGTCGACTGGACCTCGTACGGGGCCGGGTAGCGCGTCTCGTACGGGGTCAGCAGCAGCCGCACCACGTCCTCCAGTCGCCGCCGGGCGTCGCCGAGGGTGGTGCGGCCGGTCACCCAGGCGGTCAGCTCGCCCTGCCAGGCGTGGGCGACGATGTGCCGCACCAGGTCGCTCGCGGAGGCCGGCACCTCGGCCGTCACCGCTTGGAGGGCGGCGCTGTCGGCCCGGGCCATGCCCTGGAGCGCCTCGCTGGCGAACGGGTCGGTGGAGGCGGCCACGGCCACCCGCAGCCGGGCGAGTTCCGGCTGCCGCTGGTAGGCCCGCATCCCGCCCCGGACGAACCGGACCGCCCGGTCGGTGGCCCCCAGCCCGGCCCGTGGCCCGCGCAGCTCGGCCACCAGGTCGGCCAGCAGCAGGCGATGCCATTCGGCGATCGCCGCCGCCAGCAGGTGGTCCTTGGAGGAGAAGTAGCGGTACGCCGTCCCCAGGGCGACTCCGGACCGCTCGCAGACTTGCTTCATCTGCATCCGCTCGACGCCGATCTCGTTCACCAGAGCGAGTGCTGCCGCGATCAGGCTTTCGCGGCGTTCGAGCTGACGCGGAGACATCGCCTCCACCGGCCGTGGTGACAGGTCAACCTTGGTCACCCGCACCATGATACGGGCCGGGGCCGCTCAGGAGTATGACGCCGTCCGGCCTCCGTCCGTTCGTCCGCCGGTCACCGGGGGCCGGGACCGGCGGCCGGGGCGTCACGCGGGGTCGCGGATCAGCGCTTCCTGGACGGCGGAGGCGACCAGCCGGCCGTCCAGGTCGTAGAACTCGCCGAGGGCCAGGCCCCGGCCGTCCGAGGAGGACGGGCTGCGCTGGGCGAACAGCAGCCACTCGTCGGCGCGGAACGGGCGGTGGAACCACATCGCGTGGTCCAGCGAGGCCATCACCAGGCGGGGCGGCGCGGTGCGCTGGAAGAAGTTCGGCTGCACGTTCAGCCCGGCGGTGGAGGCCAGGGTGAGGTCGGACAGGTAGGTGAGCGCGCCGGCGTGCAGCAAAGGCTCGTCCGCGGGCAGCGGGGAGGCGGTGCGCATCCAGACGAACTGCTGGAGCAGGCCGGGGACGGTCGGCGGCAGGCCCGGCGTGTCCGACGGGACGAACCGTACGTCGAGGTCGTGGAAGCCGCCGGTGGCGGCGATCGCCCGGCGGACCTCCTCGGTCCCCCCGGCGAGGGCGTCGGGCAGCGACTCCGGGCGGGGCAGCGGCGGCACCTCGCGCTGGCGGTCGGCGGCCGGCTCGGGGTGCTTGAAGGAGACCGAGAGGGTGAAGATCTCGTTCCCCTGCTGGAGCGCGGTCACCCGGCGGGTGGTGTACGACATGCCGTCGCGGACCCGCTCGACCGCGTAGTCGATCGGCCGGGCAGGGAAGCCCGGCAGCAGGAAGTAGCCGTGCAGCGAGTGCACCGGACGCCGGTCCTCGCAGGTGCGCCCGGCGGCGACCAGCGCCTGCGCGGCGACGTGCCCGCCGAAGGCGCGCATCGGGGCGCCGGCGTGGCAGTGGCCCCGGAACGTGTTCTCGTCCAGCCGCTCGATCTCCAGCAGGTCGGCGAACGGGCCGGCCGTCCGGGCCCGCCGTTCGGCCCGGACGTGAGGTTCGGTCAGGTCAGTCACCAGGCCATAGTGGCAGAATCCGGCCGGATGGCGGTGTGACCTGGGTAACGCCCTCTCCGGCCCCGTTCGATGACGTAGAACACGTTCCAATCCGTGGCTCGTCCCGACGATTTGTCAGACCCCTCACCTAGCGTGCTCGGCATGACGCAATCCGCACACGCGTACGCCTATCTGCGCCCCTCGGCGGTCCTGGAGGGTGCCGACGGCCGGCACCTCGACCTGGCCACCTCGGGCGGTGCCACCCCGCTCGGCGCCGCCGCCAACCCGCGCTTCTTCGCGGGTTTCCTGGCCGATCCGGCACCGGCCGCCGCGGCGCTGCTGGCGGTCGCGGACGTCGCGGCCGCGCGCTACCACCAGCCACAGCTTCGGGCCTCGCTCGACCCGGTGGTCACCGCCAACGGGGACCGGCTGCGCTTCGAGTCCTTCTCGGGCTGCTGCGGCGTCTACGCCCGGCTCGACGTGCTCCGGTCCGGGCTGGACGGGGACGAGATCGGCCACGGCACCACCAACGTGGACGTCAACAACCCGCTGCGCGAGGCGCTGACCAGGATCGGTCCGGCCGACCCGCTGCACCTCGCGGTCGGGCCGGACGCGCTGGAGGTCACCACCTTCGACGGTCCGCTGGTCGAGAAGAAGGTCCCGCTGCCGGAGCGCTGGCTGCGCGGCTTCGCCGAGACCCAGGTGGTCGCCGCCGGTTTCGAGCCGCGCGCCGAACTGCCCGCCGCCGAGGCGGTCCGCTTCCTGCGGTCGCTGCCGCGCGGCGGGCGGGCCGGCGTCGGCTGGGTCGTCCCGGCGGGGAGGACGCTGCGGCCGACCACCCGGCCGGTGCCGGGCGCGGTCTGCCTGCCCGGGCCCGAGCGGCTGGTGGCGCTCCAGCGGGTGCTGCGGCACGCCCTCGCCCTGCGGGTGTACGGGCCGGTGGCGGCCGGGCAGCCGACCGCCTCGGCCTGGGAGGTGGTGCTGCCCGGCATGCGGGTGACCCTGACGCTCTCCCCGGACGCCTCCCGGGGCTTCTCCGGTGAGGGCGGGGTGCTCGGCTCGCTCGCCACCGGGACGGCGGAGCGGGACGCCGAGCTGGTCTCGGTGCTGCTCGCCTGGGAGCCCCGGATCGAGATCGGGGACCTCGCCGCGCAGTCCGGGCTGAGCCCCGAGCGGGTCCGCGCCGCGCTCACCCGGCTGGGCACCGCCGGGCAGATCGGCTACGACGCCGCCGAGGCCGCGTACTTCCACCGGCAGCTCCCCTACGACTCCGGGCGGGCCGAGGTGGCCAATCCCCGGCTGCGGGCCGCCCGGGCGCTGGTCGAGGCGGGCGCGGTACGGCTGGAGGAGGGCGGGACGACGGCCGTCGTCACGGTGGACGACCACATCCAGCGGGTGCGGGTGGACGCGTCGGGGCGGCTGAGCTGCACCTGCCTGTGGTGGGGCAAGTACCGGGGCGGGCGCGGGCCCTGCAAGCACGCGCTGGCGGTCGGGATGGTGCGGGAGCCGGCCGTCGCGGCTCCCGCCGCGGAGTCGACCGCTCCGGTGCGGCCGGCTGCCCCGGTGGAGTCGGTCGGTCCGGTGGAGTCGTTCGGTCCGGTGGAGCCGCCGAAGGGGGCCGGAGCGTGAGCGCCGCGGGGGAGTCCGACCGGCGGGACCCGGTCGAGGAACTGCTGACCACCGTCCGGTCCGGGCGGCTGGCGCGAATACCGGAGCTGCTGGCGGCCTTGGACACGGCCCGGCGGCGAGCCTGCCTGCCCGGGCTCAAGGCGCTGCGCAAGGAGCTGAGGGAGGACTGGTCGCGGGAGGCGAACGAGGTCAGGGCCCGTCTGCTGGTGGCCGGGGCCGGCTGCCACACCGGACCGGCCGGCGCCGCCGTCTGGCTGGCCGCCGGCGACCTCGGCGTGCGCGACTGGGCCCGGAACTCCGCGCTGCACCGGGTCATCGAGGCGCAGCCGGTGGAGTGGCAGGTCGAGGTGGCCACCAGGCTCGCCGCCGGGCGGGTGCGGAGCTGGGGCTGGTCGATGTACCCGGTGGTGGAGTCCGTGGTCCGGCGCACCGGCTGCGAGGTGCCGCGCACCGAGTACGTCGTCCGGAACTGGATGGACCGCACGACCGACCTGGGCGGCCCGCGCCCGACGCTGGCCGAGGCGCTGCGCGAGGACGCCTTCACTCCGGTGCTGCTGCCGGAGCTGTTCGAACTCGCCGACATCGGCTACACGCTGACCCTCCGGCTCAGCCCGCGCCGCGGCGACGTCTGGACGGAGGCGGTCGGCGAACTGGCGGCGGCCGGGGTGGTGGCGCGGGCCGAGATGCTCGACCGCTGCCTGGCCAGGCTGTTGCGCGGCGGCAAGCCGGTCGACCAGCGGGCCTTCCTGGAGGTGCTGCGGGCACTCGACCCGACGCCCGAGGAGTACGCGGCCCGGGCGCGCGACCTGGTGGCGATGCTGGACGGTCTGTCGGTGCCCGCCGGGCACGCTCAGGAGGTGCTCGCCGGGCTGGACGCGGCCGGGCTGATCGAGCCCGAGGTGGTCGCCGAGGCCTCGGCGGTGGTGCTGTTCCGGACCGAGACGAAGCTGGTCCGCGCCCAGCTGGCCTGGCTGGACAAGGCCGCCCGGCGCACGCCAGACCGCTCCGGCCCGGTGGTGCTGGCGGCGGCCGAGGCCTTCGGGCACCCGGACGCGGCCCTCCAGGAGCGGGCGCTGAACGTGGTGGCCCGGCACCTGAAGGCGGCGGGGGAGGCGGTGCTGCCGCGGCTGCGGGCCGCCGCCGAGACGCTGAACCCCGCTCACCACGGGCGCGCGGGCGAGCTGTTCGGGGCGCCGGTCGGCGGTGACGAGGACGACCCGGACGCCGGGTGGAGCGAGTTCCTCCCGCCGGCCCCCGAACCGCGGCCGCTCGGCGCGCCGATCGGCTCGGCGGCCGAACTCGCGGAGGAGCTGTCCGCCCTGCTCGCCGCGAGCCGGCCCGAGGTCGCCGTCTTCGAGCGGGTGCTGGACGGGCTGGTGCGGCTGACCCACCGGGACCGGCGGGCCCTGGCCGAGGCGGTGGAGCCGGTCCGCCGGGTGAACCCGTGGCACGGCGGTGGAAACCGGAGGGACTGCACGCCCTGGGACATCCTCTACGTGGTGGCCGCGGTGGAGGGGCGGACACCGCCGTGGAAGATCTGGGACTACCTGGTCGGGAAGGGGCGCTCCGCGCTGCACGGCTCGCGGACCTCGGTGCACGGGGCCGTCCTCGCCGCCCGGCTGGAGGAGGCCGCCCGGCAGCTGGTCCAGGGGCCGCCGCCGTACCTGCTCGCCACTCCGACCGACGCCACCGGCGCCCTGGACGCGGCCGTCCTGGTCGAACGGCTGGCCGGGTACCGGGCGGTGGGCGCCACCCCGGGGAAGGCCGACCTGTCGCAGGCCCTGCTGAGGGTCGGGCCGACGGCGGACGAGACGGTGCCGAAGGCCGCCGAGGCGCTCGACTCCCCGGCCGGGCGCCGGCTCGCGCACTGGCTGCGCACCGGCGGCCTGCCCGGGCAGCCGTCCGAGCGGGTGGTGTTCGCGCCCGGCACGGGCGCGCGGCGCGCCAACGCGTACGGGGACCGCTGGTGGGAGGAGGTCCAGCGGACCGCCGTCTCCCAGCCGGGCATCGGCGCCGGGCCGAAGGGGCCGGGCGGGGAACGGCTCGGGTCCGAGTTCCGGGCCCTGCTGGACGGCACCGAGCCCAGTGTGGCCCGCGCCCGCGAGGCGTACGGCTGGACCTGGCGGCCCGTCGAGCACTGGTTCGCGATGCTGCCCTGGCAGCGGGAGGAACTGGCCGCGCGCTGGCTCGACCCGTTCGCGGCGGGCGCCGACCGGGACGAGTCCGGCGCCGCCCGCCACCTCCCGCTGCTCGCCGAGGCCGGCGGCCCGGCCGGGCTCGCGCTGCACCTGGCACTGGCGTACGGTCTGGGCGCCCGGCAGCCCGAGGACCGGACGGCGGCGGTGGACGCGTTGCTGGTGCTCGCCGCGCGCGGCGACCTGGACGGCGAGCTGCTCGGGCGGGAGCTGGGCGCCCTGGTGGCCTGCGGCACGGTCATGGCCACCCGGTTGGCGGCGGCGCTCGGCACGGTGGCGGAGACGGGCGCCCGGGCGACGGTCTGGACGGTGCTCGGGGCGGCGCTGCCGGCCCTGCTCGGGGAGGCCGATCAGTCGACGCGCGGGCTGGGCGACGTGGTCGCGCTGGCCGCCGACTGCGCTCGGCGCACCGGGGCCCGCGGGCCGGTCGCCGAGGTGACGGCGACGGCCGAGCGCGCGGGGTCGGGGCGGCTGGTCAAGGAGACCCGGGCGCTGCGGGACGTCCTCGCGGGGTGAGGTGGTGGGGGGCGTCGGGTGGGGGCTGTCGGCCGACCGTTGTCGGGCTTCGGCTTTCAGCTTTCAGCTTTCAGGTTTCAGCAGACAACTTTCAGCGGACAATTTTCAGCGAACAGATTTTGAAATCTGTTCGCTGACGGTCGTCACCCGTCCGCGCGCCCCCGCGCCCCCCGGACCCGCCGTCTCGTCCGGCCCGTCGGCGACCGGCGGCGAGCCCTCCGGCGTGCCGGCGGCGACGGCGCGCCACCACGGTCGCAGCGCGGGTGGGGCGGCGGGCTCGAAGGGCTCGCCGGGGCGGGGTGCCACCAGCCGGGCCCCGAGGGCCTGGGCGGCGGCGACCACCCGCTCGGCGGGCTCCTCCCAGGGGTGCAGCGAGAGGTTGAAGGTGCACCAGTGGATCGGCAGCAGCAGGGCGCCGCCCAGGTCCAGGTGCGCCCGCACGCCCTCCTCGGGCGTCATGTGCACCTCGGGCCAGAAGTCGCTGTACGCGCCGACCTGCATCATCGTCGCGTCGAACGGGCCGAGCCGGCGCCCGATCTCGGTGAAGCCGGGGAAGTACCCGGTGTCCCCGCTGTGGAAGATCCGGTGCCCGCCACCGGCCACCACCCAGGACGCCCACAGGAACAGCGCGCTGGTGCGCGGGCCGCGGCTGCAGTAATGGCGGGCCGGTGTGGCGGTCAGGGTCAGCCCGGCGACCTCGGCCGACTCCCACCAGTCCAGTTCGACGATCCGCTCGGCCGGCACGCCCCAGTGCTCCAGGTGCGCCCCGACCCCGAGCGGGACGGCGAACACCGCGCCCGTCCCGATCAGCGCCCGGACGGTGTCCATGTCGAGGTGGTCGTAGTGGTCGTGGGAGACCACGACGACGTCCACCGGCCCGAGCTCGGACAGCGGCAGCGGCACCGGGTGCAGCCGCTTGGGCCCGGTCCAGGAGAACGGGGAACAGCGCTCGCCCCAGACCGGGTCGAGCAGCACCCGCCGGCCGCCGATCTCGGCGAGCACGGTCGCGTGCCCCAGCCAGGTCAGCCGCAGCCCGGACTCCGGCGGCGCGGCCAGGTCGACCGGGAGCAGCCGGTGCACCGGCACCGCGGTGGCCGGGGCCCGGCGGGTCTTGTCCCCGGTCAGCTGGGCACGGGTGATCTCCAGCGGGCTGCGCTCGTACACCAGGCGGCGGGTCGGCACGGGGTTGCGGAAGGCGCCGTCGGCGAAGTTCGGGGAGCGGCGGACGCGTGCCAGTCGCTCGCCCCGGGGCTCGGCGCCGAAGGCCTCCGTGCGGACCCGGTGCCACAGCGCCCTGGGAAGCCCGGCGAGGCCTGGCACGGCACGCTCGGCGGGCGGTGGGACGAACTGCGAGGACAGACCGACGAGGCGGGAGAACCACGGGGCGGGGCGGGGCACGGCTCCTCCAGGGACGGTCACGGCTACCGGGCGGGCCGGGGCGCGCAGCGCAGCGGCGGACGGGGCTGCTGCGAGACGACAACCATCTCGTCGGAGGTTACTCGCCGTGGGCCGTCCGGACCCGGTGAAGGGCCCCGCACGGTCCAATCGGCGTACCCGGGGCCCGGGGACCGCGCCCGGCCCGGCGACCGGCCCGCCCGTCAGGCGTAGAACCGGGTGATCGTCTCCGCGACGCAGTGCGGCTTGGCGCTCCGCTCGCTGGTGAGGGTGAAGCGCACCACCGCCTGGACCCCGCCCGGCACCTCGGTGGCCGAGAGCAGTTCGGCGGTGGCCCGGATCGCCGTTCCCACCGGTACCGGCGCCGGGAAGCGGACCTTGTCGGAGCCGTAGTTCAGCGCCATCCGCACGCCCTCGACGGTGTAGCACTCCTTCGCGAGCACCGGGATCATCGACTGGGTCAGGTAGCCGTGCGCGATGGTCGAGCCGAACCGGCTCTCCTTGGCCCGCTCCGGGTCCACGTGGATCCACTGGTGGTCGCCGGTCGCCTCGGCGAACAGGTCGATCCGCCGCTGCTCGATGGTGTGCCACTGACTGGTGCCCAGTTCGGTGCCGACGGCGGCGGTCAGCTCGGCGAGGGAGGCGAAGGTCGTCACGGTGCGCTCCTGGTGGGGGACGGGCCCGGGGAGGGATCAGGACGCCGGAAGCGTATGCCTACCCACCGGTATCTGTCAGGAGCCGAGTGGAAAACCGGTGTTCACGGGCCTGGCGGCGCCCGGCCCGGTCGGGAACAGCCGACGGCCGCTGACCAGCTCCGGCACCAGCGCGACGAACAGCGGCTCCGGATCGCCCACCCAGGGCCGCAGACCGGAGCGCAGCACCCGGCGGAGCTGGTCGGGTTCGCTCACCACGTCGGCCCGCCCGTGCACCAGCACGCTCCACCCGGTCCGGGTGATCGGGTCCAGCAGATCCGCCTGGAAGGCGACCACCGTGCCGTCGAGCCCGCGCGCGGTGGCGCTGCCCCGGCGCACGGCGAGCACCAGCCGCCCGTCCAGGACCTCGAAGGAGACCGGCAGGACGGCCGGCAGTGCGTGCTCGGTGTACACCACGCGCCCGACGGGCACGGTGCTGAGCAGCCGCAGGCACTCGGCCTCGCTCAGGGTCTCCACACGGTCCTCACGCTCCATGCGTCCGATCGTCCTCGGTCGGTGCGCGCGCCGATAGGGCCCATGGTCCCTGAGCGGACGGGCCGGGAGCCCCGTCGGCGGCCGCCCGGGGCGGTAGCCTGCCCGGCGGGTGGAGGAACGGTGGAGGAGGGGGACGGATGGCGGGCGGGGTCGATCTGGTCGTGATCGGGGCGGACGGCGGGCCGGACCGGGCGTTCGGCGGTGCGGCGCTCGCACCGGACGGCGCCCGGCTGCTCGCCGAGGTGCTGCCGGGGATGTGCTTCGACACCGGCGCGGCCGGTTGCCGGGTCACCGTGGTGCCGCCGGACGCAGACGCCAACGCGATGCTCACCGCCGTCCGGGAGGCCGCCCAGCGCCCCGGCCGCTGGCTGCTGGTCTGCCTGGTCGGCCAGCTGGTGGCCGATCCGCGCGGCCGTCGGCTCGCCCTGGTCACCGCGGGCAGCACCGCCGACAACGCCTACCGCCGGGGCCTGGCCTGGGACTGGGTGGTCAGCGCGATGGTGCACGGGGACCAGGAGGAGGCGCTGCTGCTGGTCGACGCGGTGGCCGACCGGGACACCTGGTCGGCGCTGGAGCGGGGCGAGGACGGCGCGGGCGAACTGCTGAGCTATTCGAGGGTCCCGCTGTGGGGCCGGATCGGCCGTTACACCCCGGGCAGCCGCTACACTCCGGGCAGACGGGGCCGGGACGCCGTACGGCCGGGCGGGGAGGGCTCGTTCGGCGCGGCCCTGACCACCGTCCTGCGCCAGGGCGTCCCGGGTGCCCCCGCGGCGGTCGGCCCGCACGATCTCCAGCCGGCCGTGGCCGCGCTGACGGACGGCGGTGAACCGGCCGGTAGTTCGGGCGCGCCCGGCGCGCGCCTGCTCGTTCCGCCGTACGCCGGGCGGCTCTTGATGCGCAATCGGGCCGCGGTGAGGGGCGCATTGGCCGGATTGTCGCTTTCCGAAGAACTGTTGGCCGTTCTGTGGCGGGAAAGTGCCCCGACGGAACCGCCTTCCGCGTAAGGTCAGGGGGCCTGAGGTGTTGCCGTGATGGGGTGGGTTGGCGAAGAATCGATCCCCAGCGGAAACACCGGCGGGACGGCGGAATTCTTCTGGCGGCCGTGGATCACGGATCGGACCGGTCGCGATGAGGTGGGGCCATGCGGCAGCGCGGAAATGTGTTGCGCCCTGGGGCGGTTGGGGTCGGCGGGGCGGTTCTGTTGTTGCTGCTCGGCGGCTGTGCGAGCGGCGGTGCCGGCGGTTCCGTCGATCGCATCGGTTCGGGTGCGCCCACTGTTGCCGGAGTGAACCCGGCACTCCCTTCGAGCGGTGCGACAAACGACTCGATCGCGCCGACCGAGGGTCCGGAAGGGGCGATGGGCCGTCTCGCCCTGAGCACGTATCAGGACTGGTGGCAGGCGCAGGCCGAGGCCTACGGGCGAACGGATTCGGACGGATTCTCGCTGGAGGCTTACTCCTCCGGCCGGGCGCTGTCGGACACCCTCGTGGGCCTGCGTCAACTCCACGACGCCAAACTGGTGATGACCGGATCTCCGCGCAATTCCGCGGTGGTCAAGGCCGTTGATCTCAAAGCCGATCCGCGGACCGCCGTGATCGAGGACTGCGTCGACGTGTCGGGCTGGCGCCGCGTCGATGCCGCCACCGGGGCCGCGAAGGAGCCGGACCGGCGAATCGACCGTTACCTGGCGACGGCGTCCCTGCGCTGGTTCCAGGCACGTTGGCTGATCTACGACTTCAAGCGTGAGGTGGACCGCACATGCTGAACGGACGTCATCACGCGCCGGACGGGCGCCATCGGGTCCGGAGAATCGCGTTCCTCGCACCGTTGTCCGCCGGACTGCTGCTGTCCTCGGCGCTGACGGCGGCGGCGGAGGAGCCGCCGAGCGGCGGGGGGGCCACCCAGTGCGCCCCCGACAAGATCTGCTCGGACGTCCACACCGGAGGCAGCACGACCGGTCCCGGGTCCACCCAGCCGGGCGGCGGCGGTTCGGGAAGCGGCCCGCTGGTGTGCGGCTACCACGGGGTGGAATGGGCCTGCCACGACCCGGAACTCGGCTGGTTCAACAGCGACCAGGGCTGCTACTACAAGGTGCTGGACCCCCAGCTCCCGGCGGGCGCGCCGGAATGGGGCGACCACAAGCCCTCGGACGGCGCGCTCTACTCGAAGGTCTGTCCGCAGACCGGCGGCGGCTCGGACGGCGCCCAGATCGTCTTCGAGTCCAACGCGCCGGCCGGCCCGCCGGTGCTGGACCTGCGCGCGATCGGCATCAGCCTCGCTCACGAGATGAGGTTCCCCAAGCCCGCCGCGGGCGTCGCGCCCAAGGGCACCGCCGTGGTGAAGTCACCGGTCTGGCTCTGGCTGGACGGGGTCAAGGCGCCCGAGCCGAAGACGCTGGCGGTGCCCGGTGCCTCGGTCACCGTCACACCCGTGCTCAAGAACGTGACCTGGACCTTCGACCAGGGCATGGGGGTGACCTGCGAGACCGCCGGGACGCCGTACGACCCCAAGTACGGCGGCGCGAAGTCGCCGGACTGCGGGTACGAGTTCGCCGCCGGCTCGGGCACCAAGAAGGACGGCGTCTTCGACGGAACGGTGACGGCGCACTGGCAGGGGCACGTGGTCGTGACCGGGCCGAACGCCAAGGTCTTCGACGTCGACCTGCCGCAGTCCGCGGGCTTCGCGCTGAAGGTCGCCGAGATGCAGGTGCTCAACTGACCGCGCCCGCGTGACCCGTGGCCCGGGACGCCGGGCCCGGACCCGTACCCCCGCGGCCGGACCAGCCGCATCGGCCGCACCGGCCGGACCATCCGGCGCACACGGCCAGAGCCACCAGAGCAGTCAGAGCAGCCAGAGACGAACAAGGGAAGGGCGGAACCCGGTGGAGAACCGTACGTTCGCGACGCCGGGAACCGGCACCGCCGCGGGCGCCGCGGCGCCCTCCCGGACGGCTTACTGGAGTTCATCGGC